>JANLWM010000138.1:0-5350 GCA_031364525.1 Chloroflexota bacterium
GCACCTCGCCCATCTGGTCGAGCAGGATGAATGGGTCGGCGACGGAGCGGTCGAGGCCGGGGAACGGCCGGCGAACGGGGAAGCCTTCGCCCTCGTGGGTCTGGATCGAGTTGATGACGCGAGTGACGCTGCGGTAGCGCACCGGCGCGCCCTCGGCGATCCGGATGGCGGGCAGGGTGAGCAGGTCGGCGACGGTGACGGCGGGCATGAGCAGGGTCTCCTCAAAGAAGTTGTGTCAGCAACTAGTCTACCATGCCGCGGTGCTCGATCTGGTCATCGTCGGGGCCGGCCACGCGGGGCTCGCTGCAAGCCAGCGCGCACGGGCCGCCGGACTCGATCACGTCGTCCTCGAGCGCCGCGAGGTGGGGGACAGCTGGCGATCGCAGCGCTGGGACTCGTTCACCCTCAACACCCCGAACGCGATGAACCGGCTCCCGGGCAGTCCGTACCGCGGGAGCGAGCCGGAAGCCTTCGCGAGCCGCGATGCGTGGGTCGCCCGGCTGGAGCAGTACGTCCGGGAACACGCGCTTCCGGTCCGCACGAATACACCGGTGTCCGCGCTCGAGCAGAGCGGTGACGCGTTCCGCATCACCGCAGGGGGCGAACGGATGGACGCCCGCAGCGTCATCGTCGCATCCGGCACGGTGAACGCCGCAAAGGTACCGGCGGTCGCCCAGGCTCTCGATCCGGCGATCGCGCGCGCGACGACCGCCGGGTACCGCGGGCCGGGGGACCTTCCGCCCGGCGGCGTCCTGGTCGTCGGAAGCGCGCAGTCGGGCGTGCAGATCGTCGAGGACCTGCTGCATGCGGGCCGGTCGGTCCACCTCTCGACCGGTCAGGTCGGTCGGGCCCCGCGGCGTCTCCGCGGCCGGGACACGCTTGTCTGGCTCACCGAGACCGGCTGGTTGGATCAGCGCCCCGCCGACCTGCCCGATCCGGCCATGCGATCCTGGGCGCAACCCCAGATCTCAGGCGTCGGGCCGCGCGGTCACACGGTGAGCCTCCAGTCGCTGGCGGCGCAGGGCGTCACGCTCCTCGGCCATCTCGACGGTGTTGACGGGACCCGCGTGCGGTTCGCATCGGACCTCGGGCACCACATGGCGTTCGCTGACGAAGCCGCGCGGAGGATGCGCGAGCACGTCGACGAGCACATCTCACGTCGCGGCACGGACGCACCTCCGTCCGAGCCTGATCCCGCGGATGAGCCCGTCGCCGATCCGGGGAGCTTCACGGGGCCGCTCGAATTCGATCTCGCGGAGCGAGGGATCACCTCGGTGGTGTTCTCGACGGGATTCACCGCGGACTTTTCATGGCTGCGGCTGCCGGCGGTGGACGGTCGTGGCGTGCCGATCCATGTCGAGGGCCGTTCTCCGGTCCCCGGGCTGTGGTTCCTCGGGCTCGCCTGGCTGCGCACCCGAAAGTCGGGGATCATCTGGGGAGCGGTCGAGGACAGCAAGGTGATCGTCGATGACGTGGTCGCGCGGACCGCACGCGTCGCATCGTGACCCGACGGATCCTGGCGTGCGGCGGGCGGCAGCTCTACTACCCGGCCCTCACCCGGTACCTCTTCTCGCTGGCCAGGGCGACGCGGCCGAAGGTGCTGTTCCTGCCGACCGCGTCCGGCGACGACCTCACCTATCAGCTGACCTTCTACCGCGAGCTCGCCGGTCTCGATTGCGAGCCGTCTCACCTCGAGCTGTTCGCGCGCAGCGTCGCTGACCTGGACGCACTGATCCGCGCGCAGGACGTTGTCCTCGTCGGAGGCGGGAACACCGCGAACATGCTTGCCATCTGGCGACTGCATGGCGTGGATCGCGCCCTGCGTGCTGCCTACGACCTGGGCACGGTGCTGTCGGGGTGGTCCGCAGGGTGTATCTGCTGGTTCGAGGGCGGGACGACGGACTCGTTCACCCCAGAGCTCGGCCCGCTGCACGACGGCCTTGGGATCCTCGCGGGCAGCGCGTCACCGCACTACGACAGCGAGGAGCGGCGCCGCGTCGTGTATCAGCGGGAGATCGCGGCCGGCCTGCCCGCCGGCATCGCGCTCGAAGACGGCGTCGCGGCCTTGTATGAGGACGAGCGGCTGGTCGAGGTCGTCGCCGGTCGCGATGGGGGTCGCGCCTACCACGTCGATCGAGACGGGGAACGGGCGATCGCAACGCGTTCGTTGGTCGCTGATGCGTCCGGCTAGGACATCGAGGAGGATCTGCGATTGAAGAAGACCGATCCATCCGATGCGTACCTCGCCGAACGGTCGCCGGACCAGCGCGCGCTGCTCGAGAAGCTGCGCACGCTCGTACGGAAGGCGCTGCCGGACGCGGACATCGTGATCAAGTGGGGCGTGCCCTGCTACGCCGTGAACGGAAAGAACATCTGCGCGATCGCTTCGTTCAAGGACCACGTCGGCCTCAACATCTTCGCGTCGCCCGCGATCCTCGTCGATCCAGGCGAGAGGCTCGAAGGCGCGGGCAAGACGAGTCGGATGCTCAAAGTTCGGACCGCCGCGGATATCGACGCCGCCGGCATCGCGCGTTGGCTCACCGCCGCGGCGAAGCCCGCGCGCGGCTGATCCTCCGGGTCAGGGCCGGCGAAGCCGGTCGAGCTCGCGCCGCTCGCGCTTCGTCGGGCGGCCGGCTCCCGGCTCGCGGACGAAGACCGCTGGGGCTCGCCTGACGACCGGGGCCGGGGGGCTGCGGTCGACCAGGCACGTCGCCGCGACCGGAGCCCCGACGCGCTTGCCGATCACGGTCACCACCTCAAGGATCCGCTCGCGCTCGACGAACGCCTCGATGCGATCGCCCACCTTGACCGTCGTCGACGCTTTGGCCGGCGCGCGGTTCACCCGAACGTGTCCACCCCGGCAGGCAGCGGTCGCTGCCGACCGGGTCTTATAGAGCCGAACGGCCCAGAGCCAGATGTCCACCCGAGTGCTCTCGATGTGGTCATCGTGCCACCGCGGGGCATCGCTGGCGAGCCCGGGGTCAGTCGGGTGACACGCTCCGTGGCTCCGCCACGAGCGTCCACCAGACCCACGCGATCAGCAGCACCTGGATCGGCAGCCGGAGCCACAGCAGCCACTGCAGCAGCGGACGATCCGACGACTGCGCGTGCGTCACCGCCGTATTCACGTTGGCCGGGAACACCGCGATCAGCAGCGCGATCAATCCCCAGCCCGCGGCCCGGCGGGTCGCCGGCGCGAGCGCCGCGATGCCGCCGATGATCTCGGCGACGCCGCTCAGGTCGACCAGCTGCTGGTGCCACGGCAGCCATGACGGGATCGTTGGCAGATAGAACCCCGGGTCGCGGAAGTGGTTCGCGCCCGCGGCGATGAAGAAGCCGGCCAACAGCCAGCGGGATACCGCTCTTCGGTTCATCGGGACACTGACGCTGTCGCCGTTTCGATCTCGGCGATGCGGGCCTTGATCATCTTGGTCACGAGCCGGCTCGGCGGCGGCGTTGCAGCCGGGAACCGGATCGTCCCCTTGCTCACCTCGTACCCGGCGAGCTCCGCAGCATGCGCGGCGACGAAGTGTCCGGTGCTGCCGTAGAGCGCGCAGTGGGTCTTCGCGTACCCGAGATAGATCACGGGCTTGCCGTTGTGCTTGAAGCCGATGAGGCCGTAGCTGAGGCTCTCAGTCGCCTTCGGCGCGGCCGCCTTGATCGTCTTACGGAGCTTCAGGAGCGCCGCGCGCTTATCCGTCGGCGCCCCGGCGAGGTATTCCGTGACGGTCTTCGCTCGCGGTCCACTCTTCGTCGCGACACCGATCGCCATGCTGTGGCTCATCATGGCCGACACGGAGGGCATGTGCCAAACCTGGACCTGACCAATCGCAGCTACGTCATCGTGATCAGCACGAAGAACGCGACCGAGCGCTACCACCGCGACGGGGCCGGCTGGGTGAAGGTCTCGGCCCGCGGCCGCACGTTCCGGGCGACCGCAGAACAGGTCCTCAACCACCTCTTACCGGCGCTCGCTGGGGTCAGGCCGAACGTGTCAGCCAAAGTGGAACATCACGGGACGGCGAGCGACATCTAGGGACGCAAGAGTTCGACGGCGATCACTCCCCCGGCGAAGAGCGCGTATCCGGCGAGCGGTACGAGAATGAAGCGTCGTCGCGTTGGGGCCTTCCTACGGAGTCTTGTCGCGATGGCCCACGCTGCGGCGATGACAAAGGCGATCGGCATCCCGTAGCCGAACAGGACGTACACACCGGTGGCCACCGTTGGTGACGATCCCGCTGTCGCGACTCCGCCCTGACGGGACGCGGCACGCCGCACCTCGGCCGCCGGATCGACGCGCGACGCCGGACCGGCGACCGCCGCAGGGACCGTTGTGTCTGGCATGCCCACTTGTATCGGTGATGGAGGCGCATCTCGTGGCTCACCGTGCGGATAGGACCCCACGGTCGTTGCGCGGAACAGCCGACCGAGACCACCAAGGGAAAGCCCGATATCGCCGCCCCCGACCGCACTCAGCGGTGTGCCGCAGCCATATAGCCCTTCGATGAGCGGTGGGAGGGCGCTCCCGGACGTGTTGGACGCGAAGCAGTTCCCTCCGCCCGCCGGCGCCGTGAGTGCGAGGTCCGCGATGCCGGATCCGCTGATGACGTTGTCATGGACCCGGTTGTGCTCCGGGAGCTAAATCTACCGAAGTCCCAGACGTAGACCGCGTCCCTTCGGAAGTTCTGCTGGCGCGGAGTGGCTGACCGCCCCAGGACGCTGGTGCTTACTCGATGCGGGGCGGAAGACAGCAGTCTCATAGATCTCCGCAGCGCCGTGACAGGGCCGGTGGGGGAACCGCACGCTTCAACCATGCCAACGACGCTACCGTCGAGCCCAGTCCAACCTCCATCCGACGGAAGCTGCCGACAGTTTCCGCGACGCCTCGCGGGACGCGGAGCCGTCGTCCTGCGGCTAGCCGTTACGCCGCAAGTCGATCGTGATCAAGATCGCGAGCAGGATCAGCGGCGCCAGCGCGACAACGCCCAGGACGCGGAACGCCATGGGTACTCGCCAGCCGTCGAGTTGTGGACCGAGAGAGAACCGGGCCGCCCAGATGATCCCGGCGTAGATCGCGAGGAACCAGATCACACCTGCGACCGCGCGCATCAGGGACTGGTCGTTGAAGAATGAGAGGGCCGTCGCGACCGTCGGGATCAGCGTGAAAGCGGCGACGATACCTCGGAGCCAACGCGGCCAGGTGCGATGTGTCAACGCGAGGGTCGCGAGGATGATCGTGGGGAACATGCTGGCTCCCGCGGCACCGCCGAGCGGGAGCAGGGCGATGACCGCAACGACTCGCAGCACCGTCAGCGCCGGCCTGGCCAGGTTCGCCCGCCGCCCGAGATAG
>JANLWM010000139.1:0-2834 GCA_031364525.1 Chloroflexota bacterium
GTTAGCTCCGACCGAGCGTCAGGAAGTACTCGTGAAAGCGACCGTCGTGGGTCAGCTCCGGGTGGAACGAGGTCGCCAAGAGCTTCGCCTGCCTCGCGGCGACGATGGTGCGGTCCTCCAGCACAGAAAGGACCTCGACGTCGGGCCCGACCGATTCGATGAGCGGAGCGCGGATGAAGACCGCATGGAACGGCTCCGGGCCCAGCACCGGGACGCTGAGGTCGGCTTCGAACGAATCGAGCTGACGGCCGAATGCGTTGCGGCGCACGCGGATGTCCATGAGCCCCGCGAGCGGATGGAGGTGACCCGGCACGTCGCGGGCGATGAAGATCGCTCCGGCACAGGTGCCCCAGACCGCCATGCCCTCGGCCACGCGCTGACGAAGCTTGGGGATGAAGCCGTATTGCAGGGCGAGCTTTCCGATGGTCGTGCTCTCGCCGCCGGGGATGACGAGCGCGTCGATATCGTCGAGCTGATCCGGACGGCGCACGTCCACAGCAGGGGCGCCGAGACGTTCGAAGGTGTCGAGGTGCTCGCGGAAATCGCCCTGGAGGCCGAGGACGCCGGCCCGAGCTAGGCGGTCACCAACCGCGAGCGGCAAGACGTTCGCCCGCGGGGATCGTCTCGAGCGAGATGCCGCGCATCGCCTGCCCGAGACCGCGCGAGACATCGGCGATGAGCTTTGGGTCCATGAAGTGCGTCGTGGCCTCGACGATCGCCTTCGCGCGACGCAGCTGATCCTTGGGGTCCTCCGACGCTTTGAAGATGCCGCTCCCCACGAAGTTGCCTTCAGCGCCGAGCTGCATCATGAGCGCTGCGTCAGCGGGAGTCGCGATGCCACCGGCGCAGAACAGCACCACCGGGAGCTTCTTGGCCTTCGCGACGTCGCGCACGAGATCCAGTGGGACGCGGAACTCAGCGGCCTTCTCGCGCAGCTGTGACTCATCGAGCCCGGCGAGCGCCTCGATACCGCCAACGATCGCGCGGATGTGGCGGACCGCCTCCACGATGTTGCCGGTGCCAGCCTCGCCCTTGCTCCGGATCATCGCGGCACCCTCGTTGATGCGGCGGAGCGCTTCACCGAGGTCGCGGGCGCCGCACACGAACGGCACGTCGAACTTGCGCTTTTCGATGTGGAATGTCTCGTCGGCCGGGGTGAGGACCTCGCTCTCGTCGACGTAGTCGACGCCAATGACCTGAAGGACCTGCGCCTCGACGAAGTGACCGATCCGCGCCTTCGCCATGACCGGGATCGTGACTGTGTCCATGATCTCGGTGATGAGCTGCGGATCGCTCATCCGCGACACGCCGCCCTCTTTGCGGATATCCGACGGGACCCGCTCCAGAGCCATGACCGCGACGGCACCGGCCTCCTCGGCGATCTTCGCGTGCTCGACGGTGACGACGTCCATGATCACGCCGCCCTTGAGCATCTGGGCGAGACCCGATTTCACCGTCCAGGTCGCCTTGGCGGTATCGCGCTTGGGACCATTGCCGTTCTGTGCCATTGGGACCCCAATCGTACCGCCCGACCCCTAAAATCGGAACATGGGCGTGGTCGACGCGAACGTCCTCGTGCTCAACCTGGACTACCAGCCGCTGAATGTCTGTAACGTGCGCCGCGCGGTGGTGCTCCTGGATAAGCAGAAGGCCGTGGTCATCGAGCAGAACGGGCACATCGTCACGAGCGAGCGAAGATCGATCGTGACCCCGTCGGTCATCCGGCTCGCCTATCACATCAAGCGTCCGCGGCCCGTCCTGAAGATGACCCGCAAGGAAGTGCTCGTCCGCGACGACCACACCTGCCAGTACTGCGGTAGGCGCGGACACGACCTCACGCTCGACCACGTCATGCCCCGCCATCGTGGCGGCGCGCACACCTGGGAGAACGTTGTCGCAGCGTGCAAGGGCTGCAACCACAAGAAGGGCGGCCGGACCCTGCAGGAGTCGCGCATGGCGCTCGCTCGGCCGCCGTTCCGGCCGCCGTCGACCCCGAGCTACCTGTTCTCCAGCTACATCCGCGCCGGCGAGCGCAAGTGGTTCAAGTTCCTCGGCGTCGAAGAATCCGCGGCCGCGTCCTAACCGGCCCGCTGGCACCACACGTGCGAGAGGACCGGCCGATGCGCATCCTGTTCACCAAGCGCGGCTACTCCCCGGTCGGCGGCTCGGAGAGCCTCGCCTACCAGTTCGCCACCCGGCTCACGGCGCGCGGCCACGACGTGCGGGTCGTCTGCGCCTGGCCGACCGACAAGGAGGAGGCCTCCTACCGCGGTGCCGACTTCGATCCGATCGTGCACCAAGACCACCGTGTGTTCATGGACCGGGGCGTCGAGGTCATACAGGTCAAGCCGCGCGGCGGGCTCCTCGGCATGGCCGCTGACGCCACGACCTTGGTGGACCTCATGCGCGGCGACCTGCTCGAGCGCTACGCCGAGGATCGCGAGCTCATCCATAACGTCGGGCGCGAGTATCTCGACTCGAGCATCGACGTGGCGGAGGAGTTCGGACTGCCCCTCGTGCTCACCCCGCTCGCCCACCCCGGCCAGTTCCACGGCGGAGATACCGCGGCGGACGTCGCGCGGTACCGGCACGCGAGTGTCATCACGACGATGACGAACTGGGAGCGCGAGCGGTATGTGTCGTACGGCATCGACACCGAACGCGTCGTGACCACGGGCATGGGACCGAACGCGACGCTCGGTGGGGACGCCGCCGGATTCCGATCACTGCATCGCATCCCGGCGGACGCGCCGATCGTCCTCTACGTGGGGCGCAAGGAGCGGTACAAGGGCTACATCCAGCTGCTCGACGCGACCGAGTCCGTGTGGCGAACT
>JANLWM010000178.1:0-13138 GCA_031364525.1 Chloroflexota bacterium
GGTGGTGGGCGCGGCTCGTGACCAGCCTGTCGGTCGCGACGACGCTCTTCGCCTTGTACTACGCCGCGGCCGGCGCGGAGATCCCGGGCACGACGATCGTCCTCGTTCCGACGATCAGCGTCCTCGGCGAGACCATCACCACCAAGCAGATCTACGAGATGCTGTTCCTGGCGGCCATCCTCACGCTCACGTTCCTCCTCTACCCGGCTGATCGACGGTTCCTCGCTCGGGTCCATCCGATCCTCGACCTGCTCCCGGTGGCGGCTTCGATCGCGATGGCGCTGTACGTCCTCGTCAATTTCGAGCAGGTGATCTACCGCGCGAACAGCCCGACGCAGACGGACTTCGTGTTCGGGATCATCGCGATCCTGGTCGTCATGGAGGCAGCGCGCCGCACGATCGGCTGGCATCTGCCGCTCCTGGGCGCCATCGCGATCGCCTACGCCTACCTCGCCGACTTCATGCCGGGACCGTTCCGGGGGCCGCCGAAGAACCTCGATGACATCGTGGCGAACCAATACCTCGGGACCGATGGGATGCTCGGGCAGCCCCTGCTCGTCGCCGCGACGTTCATCATCCTGTTCACGATCTACGGCGCGGTCCTCGATCACACGGGCGCCGGCAAGTTCTACGTGGATCTCGCGTTCGCGATGACCGGGCGCAAGCCGACCGGCGCGGCGCGGACGGTCACGGTCGCCTCGTTCCTGCTCGGGACGGTCTCGGGCTCCGGCGTCGCCACCACGGTGACGCTCGGTTCCATCGCGTATCCGATGCTGAAGAAGGCCGGGCACGATCGGGAGTCGTCCGGTGCGATCCTGTCCGCTGGCGGGATCGGTGCGGTCATCTCGCCGCCGGTGCTCGGGCCGGCCGCCTTCATCATGGCCGAGATCCTTCGCATCAGCTACCTCGATGTCGTGATCATGGCGATGATGCCGACGATCCTGTTCTACTTGGGCATCCTCCTCACGATCGAGATCGACGCGCGCCGATTGAAGGCCCAGCCGATCGTCCTCGATGCTCCGGGCTTCTGGTGGCTCACGAAGCGCTACTGGTACCAGTACACGTCGTTGTTCGCGATCATCGGCTTCCTCCTGCTCGGGTTCAGCACCATCACCGCGATCTTCTGGTCGATCCTCCTCGCGATCGGCGTGTCGTACATCCGGCGGGAAACGGCCCTCACGTGGCCGAAGCTCGTCGGCGCCTTCGCGAGCGGAACGCGCCAGGTCCTTGCCATCGCGGCGACCACGGCGGTCGCGGGCATCGCCGTCGGCGTGCTGCTGCAGACGGGACTCGGTCTCAAGATCTCGAGCCTCATCCTCGATCTCGGCCAGCACAACCTCGTGCTCACGCTCGTCGTTGCCGGCATCGTCCTCTGGGTGCTCGGCCTGTCGTTGCCGATCACGGCGACCTACCTCGTCGCGGTGCCGACGGTCATCCCGGCGCTGGTGCTTCTCGGCGTTCCCCCGCCTGCAGCGCACATGTTCGTCTTCTACTACGCCGTGCTGAGCGAAGTCTCGCCGCCGGTGGCACTGTCGCCATTCGCGGCCGCGGCCATCACCGGCGGCAACCCCTACAAGACGATGATGCTCACCTGGAAGTACGCGCTGCCTTGCTTCCTCGTGCCGTTCATGTTCACCCAGCCCGGCGGCATCGCGATCCTGTGGCGGGATACGACCATCGTCGAGGCCGCCATCGCATCGATCTCGGCGATAGCGGGCATCATCGCCATCGTGTCGGGCGTGGGCGGGTATCTGTTGAAGCCCACCACGATCATCGAGCGGGTGGGGCTCGTCGGGGCCGGCTTACTGCTCCTCGCGCCCGGCGCGCTCGCGGACGTCGCCGGGCTCGCGGTCTTCCTGCTCGCTCTCGCGTCGCAGCGATTCCTCGCGCGGCCGGTCGCTCGAGCGCACGCCGCCTGACGGCGGGCTAGCGGCTGGAGTTGATGGCCTGGCGGAGGACGCGGGCGATGCGCGGGGAGAGCGAGCTGAGCACGATGCGGTCGCGGTCGCAGCGGCTGCACCGGCAGTACACGGACTTCGCGGAGTGTGAGGCGATCATGTTGTCCATGGACGGACCTCTAGGCAATCCGCGTGCCACGCTCCTCGGCAGGAGCGGCCGGATCTAGTCGGGCTTCAGGTCGGCCGCGTAGTACGTGCGGACCTTCTTCACCTTGGGCAGGGCGTTGAACTGGATGTAGGGCTGGCCGGGATTCCGGGCCGCGTAGTTCTGGTGGTAGGTCTCGGCCTCGAAGAACCGCTCGAGCGGGACCACCTCGGTGACGATCGGCTTGTCGAACACCCTGGCCGCATCAAGCTGCGCGATGTAGGCGGCGGCGATGGCCCTCTGTGGGTCGTCGGCGTAGAAGATCGCCGAACGGTACTGGCGACCGACATCGTTGCCCTGGCGATCGCGGGTCGTCGGGTCGTGCGCGATCGAGAAGAACACCTTGAGGATCTTGCCGTACGTCAGCTTCCTTGGGTCGTAGCGCACCTCGACGGCCTCCGCGTGGTCGGTGCGGCCCGAGCAGACGGTGTCGTAGTCCGCGGTCTCGGCCGTGCCGCCCGCGTATCCGGACTTCACCGACCGCACGCCATCGAGCTGGAGATACACGGCCTCGACGCACCAGAAACAGCCGCCGGCGAGGACGGCGATCGTCTCGCCGCCCTCACCCGCCGCCGCGTCCTTGACCGGATCCGGGAACTGCTCGGGTGAGACCATTCGCCTCACCCTAATACAGGACTACTGGACCCTCGCCGAAGGCGGTGGGTCTCAGAAGCTCTGCTTACTTGCCGTCGGTGAGCCCGATGACGTTGCCGTCCGGATCGCTGAACAGGCCGATCGTCGTCGTTGGGCCGACCTTCGTGGCGGGGAACACGACCGTGCCACCGGCCTTGGTGGCCTTCGCGAGCACCGCGGTGATGTCGGGCACGACGATGTACATCGTCACGAACGGCGCCGGACCGCGAAGCGGCCCGATGCCGCCACCGATGCCCTGACCACCTGAGTCGGTGTCGACGAAGGTGTAGTTGTTCTCCGGCATGTAGTTCATCTTCCAGCCGAGGACGTCCGTGTAGAACTGCCGGGCCTTCGCCGGGTCCTTGGAGTTGATCTCGAAGTTGGAGACTGGTGCGCCCATGTCGTTCCTCTTTCTATCGCTTCGCGTGCAGTCCGCTCAGCCGGCGTTGGTCTCAGGCAGCTCCCTTCCTTCCGCGATCGTGGTGAGGCGCGGCAGGAAGAAGTCCCAGCCATCGGTATGGCTGCCCCGCTCCGAGGCAGGGAGGCCGCGATGGATGAGCCGGAGCCGCGTGCCGTTCCCCTTCGGCTCCAGGTCGATCTCGACGGTGGACCCACCCGGACCGACGACGGCCTCAGGCGAGTCCCAGCCCCACGTGAACACCACCCGCCGGTTCGGCACGACCTCGACGTACTCGCCGAGGGCCCGGGCGCCATCGGCGAAGCCGACATCGAACGCGCCGCCCCGGCGCGGATCGAGCCTCGCGGTCTTGCCCTTCCACCGCACGTACTGCTCCGGATCCGTGATCAAGGTGAACACCGTCTCCGGCGACGCTGCGATGTCGATCACCCGTTCAATGACGTCGGGGTCGATGCCCATGGTTCCCCTTCTCGCGCTCCGCGCGCTCGGCGGCGACCTTCAGCGTCGCCAGCTCGTCGTCCCAGAATGCGCCCAGGTATGCCCGAAGCTCCTGCAGCGCGCCGCGCCGGGCGCGGTAGATGCTCCGGCGGCCCTCGCGACGAAGCGTGACCAGACCGGCGTCCTCGAGCACCCGCAGGTGCTGCGAGATCGCGGGCCGGGTGATGTCAAAGTGCCCGGCGATCTCCCCGACCGACCGCTCTTCGTGCCATACCAGGCGCAGGATCTCTCTCCGTCGAGGCTCCGCGATCGCCCGCAGCGCGTCGTCCATCTGCGATTAGGTTAGTCATGACTTACCTATTCTGTCAACGGGCGCGCGGGTGTGGTCCAGCGATAGCGGTGCTCGGGCCGGCCGGTCTTGCCGTAACGCATGGTGACCTCGACGAGACCTGACCGCGCCAGCCGATCGAGGTACCGGCGCGAGGTCACGCGGCTGACGCCGATGCGCAGCGCGACGTCCTCTGCGGAGAGGTCGTCCTCGAACCCCCGGAGGGTGCGTGCGACGAGAGCGAAGGTCGCGGGAGAAAGTCCCTTCGGGAGCGTCGGCGATGAGGTGCCTGCGCGCAGCGTCGCGAGCACTTCGTCGATCTCGTCCTGGTCCACCTCGCGGACCTGGTGCAGTCGCGACCGCAGCGCCGCATAGCTCTCGAGCTTCTCGCGGAAAGCGTTGAACTGGAATGGCTTGACCAGATAGTGGATGACGCCGCCCTGCATCGCCGATCGGAGCGTCGCCACGTCGTTGGCCGCCGTGATCGCGATGACGTCGACTGGCGGCCGCCCGGTCGAGTGAAGCTCGCGCAGCACTTCCAGACCGGAGCGATCGGGAAGGTAGATGTCGAGAAGGACGAGATCGGGATGTGCATCCTCCGCGCGAGCGACCGCGTCGCGCGCCGTATGCGCGACCCCGACGACCGAAAAGGAGGTGAGTCGCTCGATGAAGCCGCGATGGATCGCGGCGACCCGGAAATCGTCTTCGACGATCAGGGTACGGATCGTCCCGCCTGTCAGAGTCGTGCTCACACCCCGGCTACGGGGATCAACGCCGTGAACACGGCGCCGCCGTCATTGACGACGCGCACCCAGCCGCCCCGACGCTGTGCGACCTGACGGACGAGCGCGAGCCCGATGCCGTAGTGCGCCCCACCGGTCTTGGTGGTGAAACCCTCGCGGAAGATCTGCTCCACGACGCGCTCGTCGATGCCTGGCCCGGAGTCGCGCACGCGGACCGAGGTACCGGCCTGCTCGGCCTGGACGCTCACTTCGACCCAGCCGTCGACTACGCCGGATGCGGCGTCGATCGCGTTGTCGACCAGGTTCCCGACGATCGTGATGAGATCGCGGACGTCCGCAACGTGTTCCGGGAGCCGGGCGTCGCTCGCGAGCCGGAACTCGACGTGACGCTCCGACGAGGCGGCCGCCTTCGCTAGGAGCAGCGCGGCGAGCGCGGGATCGGCGATGCGCTCCTGGACGAGATCGACGAGCTCCTGCTGCACCATCGACGTCTCGGTGACGAAGCGGATCGCGTCGTCGAGCTTGCCCAGCTCGATGAGGCCGCCGATGACGTGCAGCTTGTTGGAGAACTCATGAGCCTGCGCGCGCAGGGCCTGCGCGAGACCGCGCTCCGTATCGAGCTCTCGGAGCACACCTTCAAGGTCCGTTCGATCGCGGAGCGTCACGACGGCGCCGACCTCCGCGCCGCGGACCGACACGGACATCCGGTTCGCGACGAGCACGCGACCGTCCGCGAGCACGACCTGGTCCGCGCCGGACGCCGTCCCGTCGAGGACGTCGCGCACCCGTCCCACGGGGACGATGTCGCACAACCGACTGCCGGCGACGGAGGCAGACAGACCGAGAAGCCGTCGCGCCTCGTCATTGGCGATCGTGACCCGCCCCACCATGTCGAGCGCGAGGACCCCCTCACGGATGCCGTGGAGCATGGCGTCGCGCTGCTCCAAGAGGCCGACGATCTCGCGTGGGCCAAGGCCGAAGGTCTGACGGTCGATCCGCCTCGCGAGGATGAGCGAGCCACCGATCCCCAGGGCCAGCGCGAGCAGGACCGTGAGGATCATGGTGGGGAGGGCCTGTCCGAGCTTCTCGGCGAGCTGCGCATCGAGGAAGCCCACCGAGACTATGCCGACCACATCACCGCCGTTGATGATCGGCACTTTCGCGCGAACGGACCGACCGAGCGTTCCCTCCTGGAATCCGACGAACACATCGCCGGCCAGTGTGCCGCTCGGATCCGTGGACACGTGTTTACCGATGTTCTCCGGGTTCGGGTGGGAGTAGCGGATCCCGTCCTTGTTCGCGACGACGACGAAGTCAGCGCCGACGGAGCGGCGGATCGCCTCGGCGATCGGCTGGATGGCCCGCGATGGCTCGGGGTCGCTCATCGACTCGACGATGTCCGGGGTCGCCGCCACGGCGTACGCGATCGCGAGCGCGCGCTGCTTGTATTGGTCATCGATCTGGGACGACACGAGGGCGTACGACGCGAGCGCCCCGATCACCACCATCGCCGCGACGACGGCCACTTGCAGGAACAAGAGCTGCGAGGAGACCGACCGGGGACGGAGCCACCGTCGCGGAACGGACGGGAGGGCGTCTACAGCCGGGAGGACGCGGTTCGCTCGCATGCTCGTCTGCCAAAGGGTATTCGCACCCGTTACTGCCCCGGGTCTTTGACGCTCCCGATCTTGTCCACGACGGCGTGCACGAGTGCGCCGCCGGATGCGCGGACCTCACGGATGTAGATGTCCTGCGTCGCGCTATGTGTCGAGCGGTCGAACGCGAAGTCACCGCCCACGCCTTTGAATGACACCGCTTCGAGCGCCTGAACGAGCCCGCCGGTGTTCTTCACGTCGCCGTTCGTCGTCTTGAGGGCCTCTTCGAGCACGCGCATGGCACTCCACATCTCGCTCGCGTAGCCGTCCGGAGCGAGCGGCTGGCCCGTGTCATCGTCCTTGTAGGCCCTCTTGAACGCGTCGACGAATGCCTTGCTGTCCGAGTTGTCGAGCTCCGTCGACCAGGGGAACGACGTCGTGACGCCGATCCCGGCCTGCTTGGTGACCTTCAACACGTCCGCGTCGGCCAGCGGGCCCGGGCCGAGCAGCTTGTACCCGGCCGCGCGCATACCGCCGGCTTCCCAGGCGTTGATGAAGCCTTCGGCATCTTCCGTGATGAAAGCGGCGTAGACGCTCTTCGTCGGCTGAGCCTTCACCGCACCGACGACCTTCGCCCAATCCGCACCGCTCTTCGCCGGCACCGACCGTTGACCGGTCGCCCGGCCACCGTTCTTCGCGAGACCCTCGACGAACGCCGCCGCTGACTCGGCGCCGAACACGTCATCCGCGGTCACAACGTAGAAATCGCGCTGTCCGTTCTTCGAAGCCCATTCCCCAAGGGGCTCGCTCATCTGCCACGACGAGGGCGCGGCACGGAAGACGAATCTGCTCTTGCAGCTCGGGGTGCAACCGGACGTCGCACGGGTGAGCGCGTTGCCGCTCGCGTTCGTGTCGATGTACAGGATCTTCAGCGCGTCCGCGGTATCACGCAGGAGATATGAAGCGGGGATGCCGGCGCCGCCCATCAGCATCTCGACGTGGGCCTTGTCCAGGAACTGTTCGATCCGCAGCTTGTTGGTCGACGGGTCGAGTGCCGACTCGTCGTCGTAGACGAGCTGCACCTCGCGGCCCGCGAGCGCTCCACCCTTGAGCTTCAGATAGAGGTCCGCCGCGCGCCGCTGCGACGCGCCGATCTCCGAGTCGATGGCCGACTCGGTGAAGGGGACGAGGATGCCGATCTTCAAGATGCCCAACGCGACGGCGGACGACGGGGGCGGCGGGGCGCTTGCCGTGCAGGCAGCGAGGAGCATGGCGGCGACCACTGCGATCGCCCGTTTCGAATGCGTCATTCCGGTCACGGCTCCTCTGTCTGGCGAGTGCGTGAGGAGCGCCGGCCGATGTGACGTGGCCGGCGCTCCTCGAGACCCGGGTCTACTTCGCTGCGAGGACGAACTCGTCCGTGTAGGTCTTCGAGAGATCGATGTTCGGGTTCTTCTGGACGTTCTCGTTGAACTGCTTGAGCAGGCCGAGCTCGAACTCCGGAGCGCCCTTGGTCATCTTCCCGTCGGGGCTGAACATGCCCATGCTGTCCTTGAGCGCCTGGACGTACGAGTCCTTGTCGCCCCCGTAGTAGTCGGCCGGGAGCTTCTCGGCGATCTCAAGGGGGCTGTGGGTGGCGATCCACTTGAGGGTCTTCACGTAGGCGTTCACGACGCGCTGCGTGGTGTCCTTGTTCTTCGCGATGTAGTCCGCCTTCGCGAAGATGGAAATGAACGGGTAGTCGCCGCCGAGCGCGGCGCGCGTGGTTTCGACCTTTGAGAGGTCGATGAAGATCTGCCCATCACCGGTCTTCTGCATGCGAACGACTGTCGGCTGCGTCGTGACACCGACGTCGATCTTGCCCTGCTTCATCGCCGCAATGAATGTGTCGCCTGCACCGGCCGCGACGTAGCTCACATCGGCGATCTGCAGGCCGGCCTTCGCGACGATGGCCCGCATGAGCGTGTGGGTGCCCGATCCGATGGAGGTCACGCCGGCGTTGGCGCCCTTCAGGTCCTTCGGGCTCTTGATGCTGTCGGCCTTCTGCTTGGAGATCATCACGAACTCACCCGGCTCCTGCAGGAGCAGCGCGACCATCGTGATCGACTTGCCGGCTGCGGCGATGTCGATCGTGTGGTCGTACGAGCCCGAGCCGAAGTCCACGTTGCCGGCGACGACCTCGACGGTCGTGTCCTTCCCGGACGGCTCGTCAATGAGATCGACCTGGAGGTTCTGCTCGGTGAAGAAGCCGAGCGCCTCGGTCAGCTTGTTCGGCAGGTAGATCTGCTTATTCAAGCCGCCGACCATGATCGAGACCTTTGTCGGAGCCGCTTTGGTCGCCGCGGCGGTCGCTGCCGCAGCGGCTGCCGTCGTTGCCGCCGGGCCGGCGGTACCTGAGCCACCGCAGGCTGCGGCGATCAGGGTGGTGATGAGCGCGAGCGCTGTGATACGGGAACGCATGTCTCCTCCTTCTATCTCGCTAGATCGTCACTTCATTGGTCGCGTTGGGCCGCCATTTGATGAGGACGTTCTCGAGCCGGACGATCAGGGCTTCCGCGAAGATCGCGACGACTGCGAGGATGAACATCGCGGCGAAGACCCCGTTCGCGTTGAACGTGCCTTGCGCCGTAGCGATCATCAGGCCGATGCCTTTCCGTGCGCCGAGGTACTCGCCGACGATCGCGCCGACGAGCGCGAAGCCGAAGCTCGTGTGCAGGCTGGCGAGGATCCACGAGAGCGCTGATGGCAGGATCACGTGGCGCGAGAGCTGTTGCTGGCTCGCTCCGAGGATGCGCGCGTTCGCCAGCAGGTCGCGGTCGACCTCCCGGACGCCCTGGAACGCGTTGAAGAACACCACAAAGAACACGAGCACGACGGCAAGGGCGACCTTCGACGGCATCTCGAGCCCGAGCGCGATCGTGAAGATCGATCCGAGGACGACGCGCGGCATCGCGTTCATCGCCTTGATGTATGGGCCGAGCACGTCCGAGAGCAGACGATTCCGGCCGAGGGCGACACCGAAGATGATGCCGAGGATCACACCGATCGCGAAGCCCAGGACCGTCTCTTCCAGCGTGACGACGATCTGCTCCCACAGTGGACCCTGCGCGGTGCCGACCTGCACCCAGCGAACGAGCTGGCTCCAGATCCCCGACGGCTGTCCGAAGAAGAAGGGATCGACGATGCACGTCGCGCTGTCCGGGCCGTAACACCCGACCCGCGTGGTGACCTCCCAGGTACCGAGGATGACCACGGCAAGGACGACGCGGAGGATCTGCACGAGCACCCGGCGGCGCTGGCGCGCGCGTGCGCGGGTGGCGTCGAAGTCCTCGGCGCCGGTGTCGGTGCGGGTCATCGGGTCAAGACGCGACGCGGTGCTTGGAGCGCTCATAGCTAACGAGCACCTCGTCCCGAAGATCGTTCCAGATCTCCTCGTACAGCTCGATGAATCGCGGCAGGAAGCGGATCTCGGCGATGTTCCTCGGGCGCGGGAGGTCGACCTTGTAGATCCCCTTGATGGTCCCGGGTCCGGCGGTGATGACGACGACCTTGTCGGCCAGCCCGATGGCCTCTTCCAGGTCATGGGTCACGAAGACGACGGATGAGCCGGTCGACGCCCAGAGGTCGAGCAGCTCGTTCTCCATGAGCGCGCGTGTCTGGACGTCAAGCGCGCTGAATGGCTCGTCCATGAGCAGGATCTTCGGGTGATTGATCAGGGTCTGCGCGAGCGCGACACGCTTGCGCATGCCGCCCGAGAGCTGGTGGGGGTAGTACTTCTCGAAGCCGTCGAGACCCACGCGCGCGATCCACTGCCGCGCATCGGCATTCGCGTGTTCGTTGTCGACGCCGCGGAGCCGAGGACCTATCGACACGTTGTCCAGCACGTTCTTCCAGGGGAAGACGGCATCGCGCTGGAACACATACCCGATGTTCCGCCCGACCGCGGTCACCGGCTCTCCGAGAACGCGCACCGTGCCGGCGCTCGGTGCCTCCAGGCCGGAGATGAGGGCAAGGGTCGTGGACTTGCCGCAGCCGGTGGGGCCGACGATGGCGGTGAACTCACCGGGCGCGATGGTGAGGTCGAGATCGCGGAGCGCGGTGAACGACTTGCCGTTGGGTGACACGAACCGCTTCGTGACACCGCGCAGCTCGATAGCCGGTCCGCCCGCGTCCTTCTCCGACACCGTCCGGTCACCCTGCGGTCAGGGCGTCGCAACGTACAGCGATTCGGTCGTTCCGCACGTTCTGGTCATTTCGGTCGCGAGACGGCGGGCGGTCTAGGGTGTTCCGGTGGACAACGCGCGTTACCCGATCGTTCCGAAGCCGCGCTCGCTCGTGGAGCGGGACGGCGCGTTCGTCCCGAAGCCGGGGCTGGCTGAGCGCCTGCGCGCGCTCACGGCGCGCGACATCGAGACAGGTGTCGGCGTAGCCGTCACGCTGGACCTGCGATCGGATGCGCCCGAGGGCGTCGAGTCGTATCGGCTCGACATCACGCCCGAACGGATCGAGCTGACCGCCCGCGACCGGCGCGGACTGTTCTACGGCGTGCAGACGCTCCGCCAGCTCGTGGCTGCCTCGCCGGAGGCGGTACCGGCCGCCCTGATCGAGGACTCGCCGCGCTTCCCGTATCGAGGTCTGCACCTTGACGTCGGCCGGCACTTCTTCCCGGTCGACTTCATCAAGCGATACATCGACCTCCTTGCGACCTTCAAGCTCAATGTCTTCCACTGGCACCTGACGGAGGACCAGGGCTGGCGTCTCGAGATCAAGAAGTATCCGCGGCTGACCGAGGTCGGAGCGTGGCGCAGCGAGACGATCGTCGGGCACGCCCGCCGCGGCCCGAAGGGCTACGACGGCACACGCCACGGCGGCTTCTACACCCAGGAGCAGGCGCGGGAGGTCGTCGCGTACGCGATGGAACGGGGCGTCACCGTCATCCCCGAGATCGAGATGCCCGGGCACAGCCTCGCGGCCCTCGCGTCCTATCCCGAGTACGCCAATGTGCCCGGTCCGTTCGAGGTGCGCACGACGTGGGGCATCTCAGAGGAGGTGTTCTCACCGAGCGACGCAACGTTCGCGTTCCTTGAGCAGGTCCTCCGAGAGGTCATGGACATCTTCCCGAGCAAGTACATCCACATCGGCGGAGATGAGGCGCCGAAGAAGCGCTGGCAGGAGAGCGCGCTCGCCCAGGAGATCATCGGCCGCGAGAAGCTTCCCGGCGAGGACGGTCTGCAGAGCTGGTTCATCCGGCGTATCGAGCGCTTCTTGAACGACAACGGTCGGCGCCTCATCGGCTGGGATGAGATCCTCGAGGGCGGCCTGGCACCGGACGCGACCGTCATGTCATGGCGCGGCACCGCGGGTGGCATCGCCGCGGCGCGGCAGGGTCACGACGTCGTGATGTCGCCGCAGGAAGACCTCTACTTCGATCACTACCAGGCCGACCCGGAGGGCGAGCCGCTCGCGATCGGTGGCTCAACGCCCATCGAGGACACCTACGCGTACGAGCCGGTCGCACCCGAGCTCACCGAGGCGGAGGCGGCGCACATCCTTGGGCCACAGGCCTGCGTGTGGACCGAGTACATGGCCACGCCAGAGCAGGTCGAGTACATGGCCTATCCGCGGGTCCTCGCGCTGGCGGAGATCGCGTGGTCGCCACGCGACGCGCGGGACTGGACCTCGTTCAGCGAGCGCCTGCCTGGGGCGTTGCGGTTCCTGGACGTGTTGGGCGTTCACTACCGCAAGCCGTGAGCCGCGGCGAGGTCGCCGCTAGGTCGCGAGCCCGATGTCGAACGTCGCGGTGTAGCCGTCGCCGCTGCTGGTCTTCGTGGGCGCGAGCGTGAGCTTGCCACCGCTCTGCTGGAAGATCCCGTCACCGCTGTTGCGCAGCCGCCCCGCCCCGCCCTTCTGCGCGTAGGGGGCGACGGCGAAGACCTGATCGTTGAGCGCTTCGTCAAAGAAGAGCTGCGACGTGAAGTCGGAGGTCCGGCCACCGGAAGCCGCCGTGCGGATCTTGAAATGGATGTGGACCGCGCGCCCCTGGTACCACCCGGGCCACACCGTCGTGAACGCGGCCTTGCCGTTCGCGTCGGTCCTCTGGTAGCCGCGGAGGAACTTCGTCCCCTTCGTGCTCCCGAAGCCTGGGTCGGTCGCATCCGAATACACACCGGCCGCATCGCAGTGCCAGACGTCGACCGTCGCGCCGGCGAGCGCATCACAGGAAGCGCCGCTGACGCGGGAGACGAAGAAGGTGAGAGCGAGCGGGACGCCGGGTTTGACCGCATTCGTGGACGGCTCGGAGCGGATGTCCGAGCGGTCCAGCTTTTCGTCGACGAAGTACGGACCTTCGGTGAGCGCGGGACGCACGACACAGGACGGGAGCACGACCGCCGCGGCGCCGGTCGCCGGGGCGGCGGTCACGATGGTGGGAGCGACGGCTGACGCGGCGGCCGTCGGTGACGGCGTGCCGACCGCGGCCGGCGCGCACGCCGCGAGCAACACCGAGCCGCCGAGCAGGCTCAGGACCTCGCGCCGTTTCAGGATGCGTCCGATCGGCCGGTCGTCCGGGTCGGCCACGAACTGCGCCACTAGGTCTTCGGGCCGGTGGCCACGAGGTCGATCACGAGCTTGATCTCGTCGACCACGCTGAGAACGCGGCCGGGCGCGGCCGGCACCGACATGCCGAAATCGCCGAACTTGATGGTCGGGTTCAGCGTCGCGGTGGCCGTGAGGTCACCACCGGCACGGGTCGCCTTGACGTCGAAGGTCACATCCTTATCGACGCCGTGGATGGTGAGCTTCCCGGCAAGGGTGAAGGTGAACGCGCCGCTCACCGGGAGCGGGAGCGCGAGACCCGTGACCTTCGCCGGCACGAACATCG
>JANLWM010000210.1:0-10387 GCA_031364525.1 Chloroflexota bacterium
CAGCGCCGGCCGGCGAGCGCCGGATCGCCTTCTCCGGCGGCGGCCGCGACTGGAGCGTGGTCCGCGAGAACGAGGCCTATCGCATCAGCGGTGGCCGGGTCGAGCAGCTCGCGCGCGGCCTCGACTGGGAGAGCCCTGACGCGGCCGCGTATTTCCAGCGGCTGCTGCAGCGGAACGGCATCGAGAAAGAGCTTCGGCGCCTCGGGGTCAAGGACGGCGACACCGTCCGTATCGGCGCCAAGGATCTGGAGTGGACCGAAAGCGGACCGCGGTGAGGGTGGGGATATTCGGCGGCACGTTCGATCCCGTGCATGTCGGTCATCTCGCGATCGCGAACGCCGCGCTCGAGTCCGTGCCGCTCGACCGCGTCGTGTTCGTGCTCGCGCGACGCTCGCCATTGAAGGAGCGGGGTCCCGTCGCCGGCGAGGCCGATCGCCTCGCGATGCTCGAGCTCGCCGTGGCCGGCGAGCCCCGTTTCTCGGTCTCGCGTGTCGAGCTCGAGCGGGATGGTCCGTCGTACACGGTGGATACGCTCGAGTCCTTCGCCGGCGCGGATGAGCTGTTCCTGATGCTCGGCGGCGACGCGATCGCCGAGCTGCCACGCTGGAAGGATCCGGACCGGATCGCGCGGCTGGCCACGCTCGTCGTCGCGGAGCGGCCGGGCGCACCATCCGCCCCGAAGGATCGCAGCGCATCGCTTCTCGTCTTCGACGCGCCACGGCTCGACATCAGCGCACGCGAGCTGCGGGCCAGGGCCGCCCGCGGCAGGTCACTGCGGTACCTTGTTCCAGACCCGGTCTGGCGACACATCGAGGCGCGCGGCCTGTACCGCGCGGAGGGACCATCGTCGGGAACGACCTGAGCGCACGCGCACTGGCAGACCTCGTGATCGAGGCGGCGAGCGACAAGAAGGCCGAGGACATCCTCGTCATGAACGTGTCCGAGGTCACGTCGATCGCGGACCTGTTCATCCTGTGCAGCGGGCGAGGCGAGCGGCAGGTGCAGTCGATCGCCGACGGCATCGTCGAGAAGTCCAAGGCCGCCGGCCGCACGCCGATCGGTGTCGAGGGGTACAGCGGCGGCCGATGGATCCTCATCGATCTCGGCGATGTGGTCGTCCACGCATTCGTCCCTGAGGAACGCGAGCTCTACAAGCTCGAGCGCCTCTGGGGCGACGCGCCGATCGTCCTCAAGATCGAGTGAACCGCTAGACCTTGGGCCGTCGGAGCGGCTTGGCCCGCTTCTGCTGCAGCCACGTCGCCCGATACCAGATCGCGCCGTAGACCACGACCCCGAGGACGCCGAACAGCAGATCGTTCATCGAATCCTGGGTGTCGCGCACGTTGTGGGTGTGCAGGATGACGTCGCCGTAGAACTCCTGGATCTCGAGGATGACATGGAGCAAGGTCGAGACGCCGATCCCGGACAGGATCGGGAGCCCGAACGCTCCGGCAGCCACGATCGCGAGCGCACCGGGTCCGTGGAAGTGCGGAATGTGGTCCCAGTGCTCCCACGCGTTGTAGAGGTTGAGCGAGTTGCCGAGCATGTCAACGAAGAAGACCGAAAGGTAGAGGTCGTCGAACCACCAGGGGTATGCGTTCCACTCCTGCTTCCGGTAGCGAAGCTTCCAGAACAGCGGGAACAACATCGCAAATCCGAAGCTGATGAGCACGTTCCGGGGCCCCAGTGCCTTCCCGCTGAACCGTTCGTCGCCGGCGTTCACCAGCGCGTCGACCGTCATGACGAGGATGCCGACCCGGAGGACCGCGTTGAGCAACGCCCCCGCGGGTGCGTGCGCGCGGTCAAGGAGCGGGACGCGGGCGAGCGTGCGCGAGCGGGCCATCGTCCGGACGGATGCAGGCCGCGTGCCGTCGTCGTTACGCGAGCGGCGCTGAACGCTTAGGATTTGCCCATAACATCGGTATCGCGTCGCCTGGGGCTGTGTCTGCCGACCCGCGTTCGCTCGCTCGCGCTCGCTCACGCGTCGGCAGCATCCCCAAAAGCGGCGCAGCCGCTTTTGGGGCTGTAGCTCAGTTGGTAGAGCGCTTGAATCGCACTCAAGAGGTCCGGGGTTCGAATCCCCGCAGCTCCACTGCACGAGGAGGCGGATCCGAGCGAGCTGGCTCGCTCGGGAACGCCGACGAAGTGCAGAAGGCGCGAAGCCTTACAGGCTTACAGGCATGAATAGCCTCGATCCCGACCGCCAGGCGAACATCGCGTTCGCGCTGATCGTCCTCGGGATCATCTTCGTCGGCGGCCTGACGATCTGGCTCTTCTATGGGGCCCAGTTCTAGCGATCGACCGTGCCGGCAATAGGGGGGAACACGATGGCGACACCACATCTCCAGAACTACATCGACGGCCGCTGGGCAGATTCGGCGGGCGGCGAAGCGTTCGAGGATCTCGACCCCGCGACCGGCCAGGTCATCGCGACCGCGACCCGGTCGGCGAAGGCTGACGTCGACCGCGCGGTGGACGCCGCACGGCGCGCCGCGGATGCCTGGCGTCTCTATCCGGCGCCCAAGCGGGGCGAGATCCTGTATCGGGCCGGCGAGATCATGCTCCAGCGCAAGGACCAGCTCGCGCGCGAGATGACGACCGAGATGGGCAAGGTCCTCGCTGAGGCCCGCGGCGATGTCCAGGAGGGCATCGACATGACCTACTACATCGCCGGTGAGGGGCGCCGCCAGTTCGGCGACACGGTCCCCGCGGAGCTCCCGAACAAGTGGGCGATGTCGACGCGCGCGCCGCTCGGCGTCGTCGCCGCGATCACGCCCTGGAACTTCCCGTTCGCGATCCCGACCTGGAAGATCATGCCGGCGCTCATCCTGGGCAACGCCGTGGTCTTCAAGCCGGCGTCGTACACGCCGATGCTCGCGGTGCGCCTCGTCGAGATCCTCATCGAGGCCGGTCTGCCGAAGGGCGTCCTGAACCTGGTGCTCGGACCGGGCGGCGAGCTGGGCGACGCGCTCGTCACTCACGCCGGGGTCGATCTCGTTTCGTTCACGGGTTCGAGCGACGTCGGGGCGCACATCAGCGAGATCGCGGGGAAGCAGCTCAAGCGGGTCTCAGCCGAGCTCGGTGGCAAGAACGCGATCGTGGTCATGGACGACGCTGACCTGGATCTCGCGATCGAGGGCATCGTGTGGTCCGCGTTCGGGACCTCCGGCCAGCGGTGCACCGCGGCGTCGCGCGTCATCACGGACCGTTCCGTGGCGAACGAGGTCATCGATCGGCTCGTCAGCCGCGCGAAGAAGCTGAAGATGGGCCACGGCCTGGACGCCGGCACGGACCTCGGTCCGGTCATCTCGAGCGAGGCGCAACAGAAGGTGCACAGCTACATCCCCATCGCGGAGAAAGAAGGAGCGACCGTGGCCGCGGGCGGCCGCATCCCCACCGAGGGCGCCCTTGCGAAGGGCTTCTTCCACGAGCCGACCGTGCTCGTCGACGTGAAGCCGAACATGCGGGTCGCTCAAGAGGAGATCTTCGGCCCGGTCACCGCGGTCATCGAGGTCAAGGACATCGATGAGGCCATCCGGGTGGTCAACTCGACGAAGTACGGATTGTCGTGCTCGATCTTCACGAAGAACGTGAACAACGCCTTCCGCTTCATGCGCGATGCTGACACCGGGCTCGTGTACGTGAACGCCGGGACGATCGGGGCCGAGATCCAGCTTCCCTTCGGCGGCACGAGATCCACCGGCAACGGACATCGCGAAGCGGGCCGCGCCGCTCTCGATGTGTACTCGGAGTGGAAGTCGATCTACGTCGACTTCTCCGGCAAGCTCCAGCGCGCCCAGATGGACGACCAGAGCTCGCCCGGCTAGATCGGGAGCGTGAAGACGATCCGCGTCCCCTGACCCGGCGCGCTCTCCGCGCGGATCGCCCCACCGTGCGCCTCGACGAGGCTTTTCGCTATCGCGAGCCCGAGCCCGGCACCGGGTGAGTCCGTCGAGCGACTGAACCGTTCGAAGATCCCCGCGACGGCATCCGACGCGATCCCGGTACCCGTGTCGCGAACCGTCACCTCGACCTGGCCGTCGCTGCCTCGGGCCTCGACGGCGACCGAGCCACCCGCGGGCGTGTAGCGCAAGGCGTTCGCGACGAGATTCACGATCACCTCGCGGACGCGGAGCGGATCGGCCTCGATGACCGTCGGTCCCTCGGCCGACGACCCGATCGCGACCCCGCCGCGACGGCCCTGGTCGGAGAACGCGGTGGCGACGTCGCGCGCGATGGACCCGACGTCGACGGTCTCGCGGTGGAGCGCGAGCGCGCCGCTCTCTGCGAGCGACAGCGTGCGAAGATCGTCGATGAGCCTCGAAAGCACCTTGGTCTCCTCGAGGATCGGGACGATGTGCGCCGGGTCCGCGGGATGCACGCCATCGAGGAGCGCCTCGATGTTCCCCTGCAGGACGGTGAGCGGCGTGCGCAGCTCGTGCGTCACGTCGGCAAGGAGCTGCTTCCGTTGCGACTCGTTCGCCTCCAGCCGGGTCGCCATGGCATTGAACGCGTGGGCCAGCGAGCGCATCTCGCGCGGCCCGCGCTCGTCCACACGCGCGTCGTAGCTTCCTGCTTCGAGCCGTCCGGCAGCCTCGATGAGATCGGCGACGGGCCTGGCGACGCCCCGGAACATGCGCCCGAGCAGCACGAGTGCGAGAACGACGATCAGCGGGACGACGAAGAACGGAGGCCCCTCCGGATGATCGCCCAACCACGGAGGCTGCCCCCCGGGGCGGATCAATCCGAGCGCGCTGATGATCGACCAGAACAGCGTGAAGGCACCGGTGATGACGAGCGCCATGAACGCAACGAACACGAGCGCCATCCGCCGAAAGAAGCGGCGCTGCATCGCATACGACGATCGGAGGCGCGGCGGCGGGAAGGGCTCGCTCTCGGGCCACCACGGGGGCCGGCTCTCGTAGCCCCTCCAGCCGGAGCGGCTCAACGCTCATCGTCCCGGAATCGATAGCCGACGCCGTGGACGGTCTGCACATAGGTGGGCGCACCCGGATCCAGCTCGAGCTTGCGACGGATGTTCTTCACGTGTGCGTCGATCGCGCGCTCGTACGACTCGAACGCCACGCCATGCACGGCATCGAGCAGCTGCGAACGGGTGAAGACCCGGCCGGGCTCGCGCGCGAGCGTCACGAGGAGCTGGAACTCGGTCGCGGTGAGCTCCACCTCGCGCGCGCCGGCGCGTACCCGCATCCGCGGGATGTCCAGCGTGACGTCCGCGGCGCGGATCGTGTCGGACGCGGGCGCCGGATGCTCGACCCGGCGGAGCACCGCTCGCACGCGCGCGACGAGCTCCTTGGGACTGAAAGGCTTCGTGACGTAGTCGTCGGCGCCAAGCTCGAGACCGACGAGCTTGTCGCTCTCATCCGATCGGCCGCTCAGGATGATGATCGGGACGTTCGAGTCCCGGCGCAGCCCACGGGCGACGTCCAGACCGTCCAGCTTCGGCAACCCGAGGTCGAGCACGATGAGATCGGGCGCATCGCTCCGGGCGCGCATGAGCGCCTCCGACCCATCGGAGGCGCTCACGACCGCGAAGCCGGCGTGCTCGAGGTAATCGCGGGCGAGCGCAACGATCTTCGGTTCGTCGTCGACGACGAGGATCGTCTTCATTCCGCGGATGCTACTGACGCGGTGGCACGGTCCCGGAGGGGGTGTCGCCGTGGGCGCGCGTGTGCCACTCCTCGAACCGGCTGGAGACGCCGTGCTCGCCGCTGCCGGACCAGCCGCGATGGTGCCCGCCGCCCCCGAACGAGATGAGCGCGCGCATCAGGGCGAAGAACAGGAAGAGCCCGAGGATCGGGAACAGGAACCCGAACGGAAAGAAGCCGTATCCGTAGGGATGCCCGTAGTACGCGACGGCCGGTGCGACGGCCGGTGCGGCGCCCGCCGCCGGCACGACGATCTGCACGGCATTTTGGAGACCGGCCTGATAGGCGCCCGCGGCGATGGCACCACCGAGGACAAGTACGAGGATCGCTGCGGTGAAGAATCGCATTGCTCACTCCTTGCGTTCGTTGTTGGCCCCAGACTGAACAGGAGATGTGGAGCGGTCGTGAACCGCGTGGGGAGGTCCTTAGATGGTGATGACGACCTTGCCGCGCGCGTGTCCCGCTTCGAGATACCGGACGGCCGCGGCGGTCTCGCTCAGCGGATAGGTCCGATCGACGACCGGCATGACCGTGCCCGCCTCCATGAGCTCCTTGAGGACGACGAGGTCGGCCTTCTTCAGCTTCGCGACGAAGAACAGGATCGGATGCTTGCCGAAGCGCGTCCGCACGCGGGCCTCGACGATCCGCCACATGATGCCGGCGAACCCGCCCTTCCGCGCTCCGGCCAGCACGACCGTCCCGCCGGGTGCCAGCACGCTCGCGTACGTCGACAGCGAACGGCTCCCGGCGACGTCGAAGAACAGGTCGTACCGCTCGCCACGCTTCGCGAAGTCCTCCTTCGTGTAGTCGATGACCAGGTCGGCGCCGATCGAGCGGACCAGGTCCACGTTGCTCGTCTTGCACACCCCGGTGACGTGGGCGCCGAGGGCCTTGGCGATCTGTACCGCGAACGTGCCCACGCCCCCGGTCGCGCCATTGATGAGCACGCGCTGTCCCGGACGCAGCCGGCCGGTGTCACGAAGGCCCTGGAGCGCCGTGCAGCCCGCGATGCCCACGGCCCCAGCTTGCTCGAAGGTGATGTTCGCAGGCTTCGGCACGATCGCGCTCTTCTCGCTGACCCGCACGTACTCCGCGTACGCACCCGAGCGCGCACCGAACACCTCGTCGCCCGGTCGGAACTCCGTGATGTTCCTGCCGACCGCCTCGACCTGTCCGGCCAGATCGGTACCCGGCACGAGATCCGGTAGCCCTTTCCGCAGGCTCCGTGACATGAGCAGGGTGACGAACCAGGGGACGCCCCGGATCCGGTAGGCGTCGGCGCGGTTCACGGAGCTCGCGCGGACCCTCACGAGCATGCCGTCGTCGTCGATCGCCGGCTTCTCGATGTCTTCGAGCACCAGGACATCCGGTGAGCCGTACGCGCGCTGCACGATCGCTTTCATGGAGCGAAGCCTGACGGTGATCTGTGGAGAAGATGTGAAGGACCTGCGGAGGGTCAGGCGCGAAGCACCGACCCCAGCCACCGCGCCGCGGCGTCGATGGCCTCGGCCTCATGCTTCCCGTACTCGTGGGCCGCGCCGCGCAGCACGACAAGGTCGATCCGCGGGTTCTGACCGGCGATGCGCTCGAGGACCGCGAGCGGCCCGAGCTCGTCTCGGTCGCCCTGGACGATCAGCGTCGGACAGGCGATCCCGAGGAGCGCGGCCTCGTCCGCCGGCCTCGGCCGCGCGGGCGGCGAGATCGGATGGCCGAGGATCACGAGCGCGTCGGGCGGCTCCTCCGAGGCGAGGAACGCGCACATCCGGCCGCCGAAGGACCGGCCGACGAGCGCGAACGGGCCACCGGCCTTCGCGACGATCGCATCGCGCGCCGTCCGCAGCTCATCCTTCTCGGTCACGTAGCCGCGGCTCGGCCGCTTCGTCGAGAACGTGATGCGGGACGTCGCGATGCCCTCTGCCTCGAGCCGCTCCGCGAGCCTCCGCAGCAGCGGCTGCTCCGCCGTGCCGCCGTAGCCGGGCGCGAGCACGGCGCAGGTCACGCCTTCTTCGCCGGCAGTCGCTGCGGCATCGTCAGCATCGGCTTCAGCACATCGCCGACGATCGCAAGGCGGGCGGCCATGTTCGCCATCGTGAACGCATCCGGGCGGCCGAGCCCGGAGATCTCGTCCCAACGCAGCGGGGCACTCACCGGCGCGCGACGGATCGGCCGAACGCTGTACGGGCCCGCGGTGGTCTTGCCCCGCACGTTCTGCAGGTAGTCGACGTAGATACCCCGCCGCTCCTTCTTCGCGAAGGTGAGTGTGATGAGCTTCGGCGAGCGCTCGCGAGCGGCCTTGCCGATCTGCTCGACGAAGCCGCGCGACTCGTCGAAGGTGTAGCGGCGCGCGATGGGCACAAGGATGTGGATCCCGCGTGAGCCGGTCGTCTTCGGGAAACCCTCGAGGTCGCGGTCATGAAGGAGGTCGCGCACCAGGAGCGCAGCTTCCTTCACGTCGTCCCATGTGGCGCCCACGGCCGGATCGAGGTCGATCATCGCGATGTCCGGTCGGTCGGGCCTATCGACGCGCGAGAGCCATGGGTGGATCTCGATGGCGGTGTAGTTCGCCATCCATACGAGCGTGGCGAGATCGTTCCCAAGGACGTAGTCGATGCCGCCTTCGCGGTCGGCACGCTCATCCGTCCAGCTCTTGATCCACTTCGGGGTGAAGGCGGGCTTGTCCTTCTGGTAGAAGCTTGTTCCGCTGATCCCGTCGGGGAACGGCTTGAGGGTGAGCGGACGATCTGTGATCACGGGGATGAGGTACGGCGAGACATCGGTGTAGTAGCGGATGAGATCGGCCTTGGTGTAGCCGTCCTCGGGGAACAACACCTTCTCGAGGTTCGTGAGCTTTATGACGTGGCCGTCGACCTCGAGCGTGGCCGGGATCCGGGCCTGTGCGGCGGGCAGCACCTCCGGTGCGGGCGCGCTCCGCGCGACCCGATCCGCCTTCCGAAGCGCCTCTTTCGCCGACGCCGTGGTCTCCTGGCCGGTGCACTCGAGCGGATCGATGTCGGAGCGGAGGCCCAGGTAGGTCGGGTGCCGGAGCGTCCCGTCGCGGGTGATCTCCGTGTAGCGGATCTCGCAGACCAGATCCGGAAAGCACCACGTCGCCGGCCGGTCGACCTTCGGCGCGGCCGCGAACGGTGAAGAGGGCGCCTGATGCTCCTTCAGCGTCACGAGCAGATCGCGGAGAGTGCGGTCGTCGAATCCGGTCCCCACCTGGCCGACCGGAACGAGCTTTCCCTCCTTGTACACGCCTGCGATCAGCGCGCCAAGCGTGGAATGGCGGCCACCCTGGCCCTCGGTCCAGCCGCCGATGACGCAGTCCATCGACTTGAACGCCTTGATCTTCACCCACGACGCGGAGCGCCCAGAGACGTACGGCGCGTCCAGTCGCTTCGCGACGATGCCCTCGAGGCCCTGCTCCTGGGCCGCGTTGAAGAGCGCGACGCCGCTGCCGGGGAAGCCCTCCGACAGCCGGATCGCACCCATCGGCTGGAGCGCGGCCTCGAGAAGGCGGCGCCGCTCGCGCAATGGCTCCTTCGTCAGGTCCGCACCGTCCAGATAGAGGACATCGAAGACCTCGTAGATGACCGGCACGCTCTTGCGCAGCTTGCTCACAGCGCTTTCGTCGCGCAGGTGCATGCGCGGCTGCAGACGCTGGAATGAGGGAACGCCTTTCTCGTCGAACGCCACGATCTCGCCGTCGAAGATGGCCTGGTATGCGCCGGTGAGCGCTTCGGCCACGCCGTGCGCCTCGGGATACTGCTTCGTGCAGTCGAGGAGATTGCGGGTCTGCAGTCGCACCTCGCCGCCGTCGACGAACGCGAGCGTCCGCACCCCATCCCACTTGGGTTCGAACGTGAACTGCGGCGAGTCGAACGGCTCGTCTGCGCTGCTTGCGAGCATCGGTTCGATCTTGCGCGCGAGCGGGTCGTCCGTGGGAGCCGTGCCGTGCATGATCATCAACCAATCGCGGCCCTCGTGGGCAGCGGTCTGGACGATCACGTACTCGCCGGTCAGGCGCGTGCCGTGGAACTGGATCTTGTACTCGCCGCGCCGGTCACCGGTGCCCTGCTTCTCCAGGAGCAGGTCGTACGTTCCCTCGTCCCAGATCGTCATCGAGCCCGCGCCGTACCCGTCGGGGATGACGCCGTGAAAGGTGAGGTACTCGATGGGGTGATCCTCGGTGTGCACCGCGAGCCGGCGCTTGCCCGGTGCGAGCGGCGGCCCCTGTGGCACGGCGAACGAGACGAGCACACCGCGCATCTCGAGCCGCACGTCCCAGTGCAGCCGCGTCGCGTGGTGGCGGTGCACGACGTATCGTGGCCGCTCCGGAGCAGGCTGGATCTTCCCCTTCGGCTCGGGAGTCCGTTGGAAGTCCCGCTTGCGTTGGTACTCGGTCAGACTCACGGCCTACGCATTGTCAGGGGAGGACAGCACCTATGTCGTCGTTCACCGACCTCGCGGGCACTTTCCTCAAGGAGGAGTTCGCGGAGTCGCCCGTGCTCGCGAGCAGCCTCGGTCTCACGGAGTACGACGAGCGACTCCGCGAACTCCTCCTTGAGGAAAGTGTCCGCGAGGTCGGTGAACGACGACATAGGTGCTGTCCTCCCCTGACAATGCGTAGGCCGTGAGTCTGACCGAGTACCAACGCAAGCGGGATTTCCAACGGACCCCCGAGCCGAAGGGGAAGATCCAGCCTGCTCCGGAGCGGC
>JANLWM010000228.1:0-4044 GCA_031364525.1 Chloroflexota bacterium
GGACGATCGAGGCCCAGAACGCGGCCCTCGCGAAGAACATCAACATCGAGAATCCGCTCAAGGGCGGCAAGGACCAGATCTGCTCGATGCAGTTCACGGTCTATGGCATCTGGAACTTCTCAAAGAACGTCGATGCGGCCCGACAGTTCCTGATCGACTACAGCGACGACTGGACGAACCAGATGACCGCGAGCAAGGGGTACAACAACCCCTTCCTGAAGGGTCACGCCGCGAAGCCGATGCCCGTGCTCGGGGCGGACGCCAAGCTCAGCCATCTGCAGGACATCTACAACTACTTCCAGCCGGTCGGGTACCCGGGGCCGTCGTCGCAGGCCGCGTACGACGCGCTCAACACCCACACCGTCACGGACATGTTCAGCGCCTACGTCACCGGAAAGTCGACTGCTGACCAGGCGATCGCCGACGCCAAGAAGCGCCTCGAGGCGTCACTCACCAAATTCCCGCTGTAACGATCGACGCGTATGGGGAAGAGCCGCGGCGAAAGCCGCGGCTCTTCTATTTCAGCGCGCCCCCGGTGATCCCTCGGACGAAGGTGTCCATCATGAAGTTGTAGGCGATGGCCACCGGCACCGCGACGAACAGCGCGCCGGCCATGAGCGAGCCCCAGAAGAACACGTCGCCGCGGACGAGATCCGTCACGACGCCCAGGGTCACCATCTTCTCGGAGGAGTCACTGACGAAGGTGAGCGAGTAGACGTACTCCTGCATGACGAGCGTGAACGCGAAGATCGCGACCGTCAGCATCCCGGGGATGCTCACCGGAAGCACGATCCGGAACATCGCCCCCAGCCGGCTGCAGCCATCCACGCGCGCGGCCTCGGTGATCTCGCGTGGCACGTTCTTGAAGAAGCCCATCAGCAGCCAGGTGCAGAACGGGATCGTGAACGTCGGATAGACGACCACGAGGGCCCACTTGGTGTTGACCAGACCCATGCCGACCACCAGCTGCGAGAGCGGCAGGAACAGCAGCGTCGGTGGCACCAGGTAGGTCAGGAAGATGCCGATGCCCAGAGCGTCCGAGCCGGGGAACTTGGTGCGTGCCAGGACGTACGCGGCGGGCACGCAGATGAGGAGGGTGATCAGGACGACGAAGAACCCGACCTCCGCGGTGTTGACGAGCCACTGCGCGTACGGGGTGTGCTGGAACAGGTAGGTCACCTGATCGAAGGTGGGGGCGAGGTTGAACACGAATGGGTTGTTCTTCAGGTCGTATAGGTCGTTCACCTGCTTGAAGGCGGTGATCAACATCCAATAGACGGGGAAACCGGCGAACACGATGAACACCGAAAGGAGCGCCCAGAACCCGACTTCCTTGCCGATCTTCTTGCGGCGGTAGGCGGCGGAGTGATGGGCCTGATGGGCCGTCGGGGCGGTGCGGGCGAACACGGCCATCGTCCTAATCCAGCTGCCGCGCTTTGAGCGCACGCAGCATCACGAGCGCACCGATGAGCAGCACCGGGAACAGGAACAGCGAGATCGTGGCCCCACGGCCGAGCGATCCGGCGACGACGCCCTGGAGGAACGCGTACGAGGCCAGCACGTGCGTCGAGTTCACCGGATTGCCGCGGGTCAGCAGCCAGACGACGGTCATGTCGGTGAACGTGAACACGAGCGAGAAGAGCAGCGCGATATAGAGGATCGGCGCGATGATCGGCACCATGATCTTCCGGTAGCGCGTGATGAACTTCGCGCCGTCGAGGTTCGCAGCCTCGATGATCTCCTGCGGGACCGCGCTGATGCCAGCGGTGAGCACGATCGCGGTGAATGGCAGGTTGCGCCAGACGTTCACGATGATGATCGATGCCATCGCGTAGTTCTCTTCGCCGAGCCAGTTCGGCCCGTACTGGAACCAGCCGAAGTGCTCGCCGGTCCAGTTGATGACGCTGTACGTCGGGTTGAGCATCCAGTTCCAGGCCATCGCACCGATCGCGACGGGGATCGTGAACGGCAGGAGGATGACACCCCGGACCAGCCTCCGGCCGCGGAACTTCCGTAGGAGGAGGAACGCGAGCGTCGTCCCAAGCACCATCTGGAGCGCCTGCGAGCTGAGCGTGAAGACGAAGGTGTTGACCAGGGCGCGCCGGAAGATGTCGTCGTCGAGGATCGCGCGGAGGTTGTCCAGTCCGGTGAAGGTCCCGATCGGGTCGCCGACGGTCGCGTTGGTGACCGTGAACCACACCGCGATCGCGAATGGATACGCGACGAGAGCGACGATGTAGATGATGGCCGGAGCGACCAGGGCGTACCCGAAGACCTTTTCGCTGTCCAAGAGATGGCCGAAGGTCCGGCCGACGACACCGCGCCGGTACGCCGCGGTGTGTGCCGCCTCAGCCATAAGGAAAGAAGATACCGCCAGATGACCGCGCGGGTGGGCGGCTACGCCCGGGCGAGCGGCCTGTAACGGAGCCGGTGGGGACGGTCAGCCTCGGCCCCGAGCTCCTTGTGGCGGAACTCCTCGTACTCGGCATAGTTCCCATCGAACCAGCGGACCTTTGAGTCGCCCTCGAACGCGAGGATGTGGGTGGCGACACGGTCGAGGAACCAGCGGTCGTGGCTGATGACGACCGCGCAGCCCGCGAAGTCGAGCAGGGCTTCCTCGAGCGCCCGAAGCGTGTCGACGTCGAGGTCGTTCGTGGGCTCGTCGAGGAGCAGGAGGTTGCCGCCGCGGCGGAGGAGTTTCGCCAGGTGGACCCGATTGCGCTCCCCGCCGGAGAGGTCGCCGACCCGCTTCTGCTGGTCGGAGCCGCGGAAGTTGAAGGATGCGACGTAGCTACGGGCATTCCGCGGCCGACCACCGACCATGATCGTCTCGTCCCCGCCGGCGATCTCCGTCCACACGGTCTTTGCGGGATCCAGGGTGTCGCGGGACTGGGAGACGTAGGCGGCCTGGACCATCTCGCCGATGCGCAACGTGCCGCCATCCGCCTGCTCCTCGCCGGTGATGAGCCGGAACAGCGTCGTCTTCCCTGCCCCGTTCGGGCCGATGATCCCGACGATGCCACCGCGCGGAAGATCGAAGGTGAGGTCGTCGAACAGGAGCTTGTCCCCATAGCCCTTCCGCAGGCCGTCGGCCTTCACCACGATGTCGCCAAGGCGCGGGCCGGGTGGGATGCTGATCTCGAGATCGCGTTCGCGCTCATCCGGGTTCTCGGCGAGCAGCTTCTCGTATGAGGTGATCCGGGCCTTGCTCTTCGCGTGCCGCGCCCGGGGCGACAAAGCGACCCACGCCGCCTCGCGGGCGAGGGTCCGCTGGCGGGCGCTCTCCTGCTTCTCCTCATCGGCGAGACGCTTGCGCTTCTGACCGAGCCACGAGCTGTAGTTGCCCTCCCAGGGGATGCCCTGGCCGCGGTCGAGCTCGAGGATCCAGCCGGCGACGTTATCGAGGAAGTACCGGTCGTGGGTGACCGCGACGACCGTGCCCGGGTAGTCCTTGAGGAAACGCTCGAGCCAGCCGACCGACTCCGCGTCCAGATGGTTGGTGGGCTCATCGAGGAGCAGCAGATCGGGCCGCTGCAGGAGCAGCCGGCACAGCGCGACCCGGCGCCGCTCGCCACCGGACAGGGTCGTGACGTCCTGATCGCCCGGTGGAAGCCGGAGCGAGTCCATGGCGAAGTCCACGTCGGTATCCAGGCTCCACAGACCCTTCGCCTCGATCTCGTCCTGGGTCTTTTGGAACGCGTCGCTGACCTTCTCCATCTCTTCGGGAGAGAGGTCCTCGGCGAACTTCGCGGAGAGGTCGTTGAACCGTTGGAGGACCGCCTTCTGCACGGCGACGCCGTCTTCCACATTCCCGCGAACGTCCTTCGCCGGGTCGAGCTGCGGCTCCTGGGACAGGAAGCCGACCGTGTGACCGTCCGTCAGCCTCGCGTCACCGATGTATTCCTTGTCGACGCCGGCCATGATCCGCAAGAGGGTGCTCTTCCCGGCGCCGTTCGCGCCAAGCACGCCGATCTTCGCGCCCGGATAGAAGGACAGGTAGATCCCTTTGAGGATCTCCTTCTGGGTACCGGGCACGAGCTTCTT
>JANLWM010000267.1:0-6287 GCA_031364525.1 Chloroflexota bacterium
CCGGCGCTCCGGCTGTCTGATCAGAAGGAGCGAGATCGCCGAGCCGACATAGGAGAGCGCGTCCACGACCAGCGCCATCGGCGCCGTGATGAGCTGCACGAGCGCGCCGGCGATGCCCGGACCACCGAGCTCGGCGACGGCGGAGGTCATTCCGATCTTCGCGTTCCCTTCGAGGAGCCGCTCTGAAGGCAGCAGCGATGGGAGGTAGGTCCGGTAGGCGACATCGAACAGCGCGCCGAGCGCCGCCTCGACGAATGCGAGGACATAGAGGTGCTCGATGCGAAGCGCGCCGGTGACCGCGAGCACCGGGACGGCCAGGAGGAGCACCGCACGGACCAGGTCGGTGCCGATCAGGAGCGGGCGGCGGAGCGAGCGGTCCACGAACACGCCGGCGAACAGCGCCACGAGCAGCACGGCGCCGGACGCGGATGCGATGAGGATCCCCATCTGGAGCGCGGTCGCCTGGAGGGTCACGACCGCGACGATCGGCAGCGCGGTCCGCGTCACGACCGATCCAAGCTCGGACACGGTCTGCCCGGTCCAGAGCTTCATGAAGTCGGCGTGACGCCAGAGCGAACGCTCGGTCGCATCCACTATCGGCGCAGCGTGCCACACTTGTTGTGATGGCGGTCAAGGACAGCTACCGGCCCCCCGGCGAGGAGTCTCAGATCACAAGCGATGCGGAGCCGCCGTTCTCCTGGCGGAGCGCGCTCGAGATCGTGCAGGCCCTGGCGCTCGCGGTGATCATCTCGGTGGTCCTCAACCTGTTCGTCGTGCAGGTCACGGAGGTCCGCCAACGCAGCATGGAGTCGACCCTGCTGCAAGGCGATCGCGTGCTCGTGAGCAAGGTCGATTATCGCGTCGGTACTCCGGAGCGGGGCGACATCGTCGTCTTCCAACCGACGACGGATTCGACGATCCCCTACGTGAAGCGCGTCGCCGCGGTGGCCGGGGACACGGTCGACCTGCGAGATGGCGTCCTCTACGTGAACGGTAAGCAGACGGACTACGCCGGCGCGCACGGTGTGACGACCGCGCAGTCCCCTGCCCTCACCTACCCCCTGAAGATCCCGGCCGACTCCTTCTTCGCCCTCGGTGACAACCGTCAGGCCTCGAGCGACTCCCGATCGTTCGGCCCGCAGCCGGTCGGCAACATCATCGGAAAAGTGATCCTGCGGTTCTGGCCGTTCGACCGGCTCCGGTTCTTCGAGTGGTGATCTAGCCCCACTTGCCCTACTAGGCCTTCTGGGGCCACCACACCTGGTCGAGCACCCGCAGGATGTTCCCGCCGATGGCCTTCGCGATATCTCCGTCGGAGTAGCTGTGCTTGACCATCCAGCGCACGATGTTCGGGAACGCCTCGGCCGGATTCTCGATCCCGTCCACGAACGCCACCTCGGTGAAGTCCTGCTGCCCGTGGGCGGCCTTGATCGATAGCTGCTTCGCGAAGTAGTGGTGCAGGCCGACGTGATCGCCGAACAGGGTGTCCGGACCGAAGGCGACGTGGTCGATGCCGACGAGCTGCGCGCAGTACTCGAAGTGCTCCATGAACCCGTCGAGGTTGTGCTTCGGCTGCTTCTTCGTGAGCGTGGTGTGGGGCGCGGCCTCGATCGCGATGACCCCGCCCTTGGCGGCACAGGCCTTGATGACCTCATCCGGCTTCATCCGCTTCGTGTTCCAGAGCGCCCGCGCGCCGGCATGTGTGATGAAGATCGGCTTGTCGCTCACCTCGATCGTGTCCATCGAGGTCTGGTCGCCCGAGTGCGAGATGTCGATGGCGATGCCGAGCTTGTTCATCCGCCGGACCGCCTGGCGCCCGAATTCGGTCAGCCCGCCGTCGCGCGATTCGCGGAGGCCTGAGCCCAGCGTGTTCGCCTCGCTGTAGGCGATGCCCGACGACCGGATCCCGAGGCCATAGAGGATGTCGAGACGATCGACCTCGTTCTCGATCGGCGTGGCGGCCTCGAGGGACGCGATGAACGCGATCTGACCGTTCGCCTTCGCTCGCTTGATATCCGCGACGGTCTCGCCCCGGACGATGAAGTCCTGATGCGCGATGTCCGAGAGCCGCATCCCGAGGTCGTAGATGATGTCGTCCCACTTCCAGCCGGCCTTCGACGTGATCGTCGCGGTGCCATCCATCAGGCAGTCGAAGACCGCGTCGAGGCCCGAGCGGGCCATGCCGGCGTACCCGGTCCAGTCACGTCCCTGGCGACGGTAGTCGGCGAGATCGCCGAAGTCCTTCGGGACGATGAAGCAGTGGTCGTGCAGTGAGATCGCGAAATGCTCGGTGAGCAGTCGCTGGACCCGATCCTCCTGCTCCTTGCTGACCTCGACGGGCGTGGACTTCACCCGGTCGATCTCGGCCGCGAGCTCGAAGGCTTTGTAGTCCGTGCTCGGCTCGAGGTAGTCGAAGGAGTGATACCCCTTGTAGGCGGTGCGCTTCATGGTGGTCCTCCCCAGGTTGCTTCCGCGGATGCTATCGGCGTCGCTGGGCACGCGGATCGAGCGCGTCGCGAAGTCCGTCGCCCACGAAATTGAAGGCCAGGACGACGACGGTGATCGCGACGCCAGGGTAGAGCGCGAGCGTCGGCGCGGTGAACACGTACTGCTGGGCCCGCTGGAGCATGTTGCCCCACGATGGCGTCGGCGGTTGGATGCCAAGGCCGAGGTAGCTGATCGCGGATTCCGTGAGGATGGCGTACGCGACGCCGAGCGTCGCCGCCACCACGAGGGACGGTACCGCCTGCGGGAGCACGTGCCGGACGAGGATCCGCGCGGGGGTCGCCCCGAGCGACTCGGCCGCCTGCACGAACTCCGCGGTCTTCCAACGGAGCGTTTCTCCATAGACCACCCGAGCGACGGGCATCCACGACAGCCCGCCGATCACCAGGACGAGCGTGGTGACATTGCTTCCGACGACGGTCACCACGACCAGGATGAGGAAGAAGGCCGGGACGGCGAGCATCGCGTCGGTGAGCCGCATGAGGATCGTGTCGAGCCAGCCGCCGTAGAACCCGGCGACGGCGCCGACGAGCGCGCCGAGGCTGAGCGCTGCGAGCATCGAGGCCACCCCCACAAGCAGCGTGACCTGGGCACCGTGCAACAGGCGGCTCAGGACGTCCCGTCCGAGCTCGTCGGTGCCGAAGGGATGAAGGGCCGAGGGGTCGGCCAGTCGGTGGGCTGGATCGGTCGCACTCGGGTCGATGGTCCAAAGGATCGGGCCGAGCACCGCGGCGGCAGCGATCACGGCGAGCGTCACGAGCGAGATCAGGCCGAGGCGCGTCATGCGAGACGCACCCGGGGATCCAGACGTGCGTAGAGAACGTCGACCGCGAGACTGCTCGCGACCGCGATGGCGGCGACCACGACGGCGATCCCGACGACCAGCGGGTAGTCACGTCCGTTCGCGGCTTCGAGGGCCAACCGGCCCATCCCCGGCCAGCCGAAGACGGCCTCGGTCACGACCGTACCGCCAAGCAGTCGGGGGACGAGGGCGCCGACCGCGCTCGTCACCGGAATGAACGCGTTCCGAAGCGCGTGGACGTACAGCACGATCCGGGGCGCCAGACCCTTGGCCGTGGCGGTCCGGATGTACTCCTGGGTGAGCACCTCGATCATCGCCGAGCGGGTGTACCGGACGATCGTCGGCAAGATCGTCGAGGCCAGCACGACGCACGGAAGGACCAGGTGGGCGAAGCGATCGCCGATCGAGTCACGCCCGACCGAGACGACGCCGGCCGAGGGGAGGAGGTGGAGGTTCACGGCGAAGACCAGGATCAGCACGATGCCCAGCCAGAACACCGGCACCGATAGCCCGAGCGCGCTCGCGAAAGTCAGGGCGTGGTCGAGCCAGGAGTTGCGCCGGAGCGCCTGGATGACGCCCATCGGGATACCAATGAGCAGCGAGAGCCCGAGCGCCGTCCCCGCGAGCAAGATGGTGTTCGGTAAGCGATCCGCGATGCGCATCGCGACCGGCTCGTCGGTGAGCAGCGAGGTCCCAAGGTCTCCGCGGACCGCGCCGCCGAGCCATGCGAGGTAGCGCTCCGGCACAGGACGGTCGAGGCCCATGTTGTGGATCAGCGTCGCCCGCTGCTCCGCGGTCACGTCGAACCGCATGACCGAAGAAGGACCGCCAGGTGAGAGGTTGACGAAGAAGAAGGTCAGGGCGCTGACGAATAGGACGACGAGCGCCCCCGCTGCGATGCGCTGCGCGAGAAAGCTGCCTACTTCTTCGCCAACCACCATTCGCCGACGTAGTGCATCGCGTCACGGAGACCGAGCTCCGGCACACCTTGCAGGGACGAGCTCAGCACGTCCACTTCGTCCGGGTACCAGAGGAACAGATACGGGAGCGTGTCGGCCATGTAGGTCTGAAGCTGCTTGTACACGGCCTTGCGCGCCTCGAGGTCGCTCGTGCCCTGGCCCTGGATCAGGAGATCGTCCAGCTTCGCGTCCTGGTAGCCGGGGATATTGAAGCCCTTCCCTGCCGCGCTCGACGCGTAGTACGGGAAGACGTCAGGATCGCTCGGGTACGTCCACCAGTTGACGCTCGCCGTGTAGTCGCGTCGCACGACGACCTTCTGGATGTAGGAGTTCCACTCCATGGTGTTGAGGTCGGCCACGACACCGATCTTCTTGAGGTCCTGCTGGATAAGTGCGTTGACCGGCTCGAGGACACCCTTCTGGCCCACGTCCATCGTGAACTGGAACGGCTTGCCCTCCTTCATGAGGACCCCGCCGGCGCCGGGAGTCCAACCGGCGGCCGCGAGGAGATCTTTCGCCTTCTGCGGGTCATAGGGATACCGCGTGCTCAGCGAGGGATCGAAGTACGCCTTCAGTGCCGGTGTGATCGCCGAGTTCGCGATGGATCCGTAGCCGAGCTCGACCGACTTGATGATCGCCTGCCGATCGATGGCCTGCACGAACGCCTGCCGGACCCGCACATCCGTGAAGCGCGGATCGGTCTGGTTCAGGGCCAACCAGTAGTACTGCACGAGCGGCCGCGATACGACCGCGAGGTTGCTCGCGCTCTTCACGCGGGCCACGGCGGCCTTGTCGTCCAGGATCATGATGCTGACGTCACCGGCAAGCGCCTGTGCGATCTGGGTGTTCGCATCCGGCACGACCGTGAAGACGACCTTGTCGAGATACGGCTTCGCTCCGAAGTAGTTCTCGTTACGCACGAGCGAGACGCTCTGACCGGAGGTGTACTTCTCGACCTTGAACGGGCCTGTGCTCACCGGAATCCCCTTGTTGAACGTGTTGGTCTTGAGCGGATCCGCCGAGAGCACGTGCTTCGGGACGATCCCCGAGTTGTACGCGAGATACGAGGTGAGCGCGCTGAACTTACGGCTCAGGTCGAAGCGGACGGTCGTTGCGTCGACCGCGGTCACGCTCTTCACGGCGGAGAAGTTGCCGCGGTTCTGCGCGCCCAGGTCCGGCTTCAGCACGATGTCGTTGAACGTGAACGCGACGTCCGCTGAGGTGAACGGCTGACCATCGCTCCACTTCACGCCCTCACGGAGCTTGAACGTCCAGGAGAGGCCGTCGGCGGAGGTCGTCCAGCTCGCCGCGAGGTCAGGCGCGGGCGCGAGGTCCTTGCCGGGCTTGGTGAGCCCGTCGAAGAGGACGCGGTTGACGAACAGCGATTCGACGAACGCGTTGGGGCTCCACGGGTTCAAGGTCGGGTCGGCGACGATCGGGATCGTGACCGTCCCCCCCGAGACAGGCGCGCCGACGGCCTGCGCTCCAGGGCCGGCTGGCTGCGAGGAGGTGCACGCCGCGACCACCAACATCGGGACAAAGACCGCCGCCAAGATACCGCGACGTAGAGCCCGTGAACCGCCACCCATCGAACACCCTCCCAACGCCTGAAGGCACGAGCATACGCGCGCGTCGCGCGCCCAATGATCTAGCCGATCCGGCTCCCAAGCTCGCAGTCAGCGTCCGGCTCGAGCAGCGTCACACGCTTCGCCGCATCGACGGCGCCAAGGGTCAAGACCTCGGAATCGAAGGTCGCGATCCGGCGCGGAGGGAAGTTCGTCACGCACACGACGAGCCGGCCCAGCAGCTGCTCGGTCGAATACCACGGCCGCACCGCGACCGACGAGCGCCGCACGCCGTGCGGTCCGAAGTCGATGGTGAGCTTGTAGGACGGGTTGCGCGCCGCGGGGAAATCCTCGACCGCGACGATGCGGCCGACCCGCATCTCGATCTTGTCGAAGTCATCCATCGTTGCCATCGCGTCCGTATCATCACGCTGGTGGCCGACGTCTTCCACCGGC
>JANLWM010000286.1:0-6411 GCA_031364525.1 Chloroflexota bacterium
TCCTTTCCACCGTCGGCGGCTCCGAGGCGCAGGCTCGCGCGCTCGCAGCGGCGCTGCGCGATCGGGGCCACGAGGTGACGCTCGTCGGCCTGCGGCCGCGGCACCGCCGCGCCGGGATGCCGGCACGGGTCTACGACGCCCCGGCCGGTGACGTCGCGTTGGAGGAGGAAGGCCTCACGTATCGCTTCATCGCGAGCCCGGGTGCGCTCATCGAAGGGCTGCTCCCCGTCTCGCTCGTCGGCGTCGAACGGCTCCGCGACGCGATCGCCGGCGCCGACGTCGTCCATTGCCTCGCCCGCGAGTGGGCCGGACCATATGAGCGCGCCGCGCGGGCGGAGGGCGCGACAGTCGTCGAGACGCCGCTCGTGCATCCGGGGCAGGCCTTCTCCGGTGACGGTGCGGCTGACATCGCGCGGTACGGGCGCGATGACGCCGTGATCGGACTGACCGAGTGGGAGGCCGGGTGGTATCGCGCCCACGGGGCCAGACGGGCCCTGGTCACCGGCATCGGGGCGATCCTCCCCGACGGAGGCGCCGCGATCCCTGACCGCGCGGCTGAGCCGGCGACGATCCTCTTCGTCGGCAGGAAGGAGCGGTACAAGGGCTACGACGCGCTCCGCCGCGCGGCGACGCTCGTGTGGCGCGAGCGCCCCGACGCCACGTTCATCGCCATCGGTCAGCGCCGCTTCCTCGGCCCCGCGCCGCTCGCCGATGCGCGCTGGTCTGAACCCGGGATCGTGAGCGAGGCACGCAAGGCGGAGGCGTACGCGCGGGCCACGATCTTCGCGATGCCCTCGGACCACGAGACCTTTGGCCACACGTACCTCGAGGCATGGTGCGCCGGGCGGCCGGTGATCGCGGGTGACATCCCGCCCTTGCGCGAGGTCGTACGTGAGGGGATCGACGGGCTGCATGCCACCAACGAGCCGCGCCCGATCGCCGACGCGATCCTCTCCCTGCTCGCCGATCCGGCTCGCGCGAAGGCGATGGGTGCTGCCGGGCGCGCGCGGGTGAGCGAGCGCTTCACCTGGCCGACCATCGCGGCCCTGACCGAAGCGGCCTACGAAGCAGCGCGCCGCTAGCATGACGGCGATGCGGGGAGTCATCGGTCAGCGCGACATGCTTGCCCGGGTCAGCGCGCGCGCCGCGCGCGGCGAGGCCGGACAGGCCTATGGACTCTTCGGCCCGCGCTCGATCGGAAAGCGCACGGTCGCGCTCCGGATCGCGCAGACCTGGAATTGCACGGACCCGAAGCGGCCGGCCGGCGGATGTGGCACGTGCCTGGCGTGCCTGAAGATCGAGCGAGGCCTGCACCCCGACGTCCAGCTCATCGAGCGGGCCGCCACCAAGACGGTGATCGAGATCCAGCAGATCCGCGACATGCAACAGCATCTCGCGCTGCGGCCGCTCGAGGGCCGCAAGCGCGTGATCATCATCGACGACGCCGGTGAGCTCAACCTGCTGACCCAGGACGTGTTGCTGAAGACCCTGGAAGAGCCGCCGATCCACGCGATCCTGTTGGTCATCACGCTGGCGGCCACCGTGCTCAGCGAGACGATCCAGTCGCGCCTGCAGCCCCTCACGTTCCGCTACGTCCGCACCGCCGAGATCGCCGAGGGCCTCACCGCGCGGAAGGTCAAGGACGCGGACCGCATCGCCGCGACGAGCGGTGGCCTCCCCGGCCTTGCGATCCGCCTCGCGGCCGACGAGGGTGGCGAGCGCACGATCCGGACGGGTCTGGAGCAGGAGCTGCTCAAGCTCGTCTCGAGCGGTCTCACCGACCGCTTCGCGTGGGCCGCCGGCCTCGCGGATGAGAGCGACCTGCGCAAACGCGTTCGCGCGATCGACCTGCGCTTCGAGCAGTGGGTCGAGATCATGCGCGACGCGGCGCTTGCGGCGCGCGGTGTCGAGGCCACCCCGCTGCGCCCGGACCGCGCGACGCAGACCGGACGGATCGCCGCCGGAGCGAGCGCGCGTGACCTCATCGACGTGACCCTGCTCATCGAGAAGCTGCGGCGCGACCTCGCGTGGAACGCGAACGCGCGGGCGATGCTGGAGCTCTTCGCGCTGAAGCTCCCGTACGTCGCAGGGGTGGCCGCGTGAGCCGGACCGTGATCGGCGCGCGCTTCCAGACGGCGGGCCGGATGTATTTCTTCGAACCCGGTCCGATCACCGACGACGTTGCGGTCAACGAGTGGGTCATCGTCGAGACCGAGCTCGGCCAGGACGCCGCGCGCGTGCAGATCCTCCCGACCGACTCGCCTCTCGTGCAGGTCGATCCCCCGCTCGGACGCGTCGTACGCAAGGCCACGGCGACAGACAAGTTCGAGCTCGCCAAGCACAAGCGGCGCGAGGCTGACTCGACACAGGCCGCGAAGGAGCTCGCTCAGCGGATCGGGCTCGACGTCAAGATCCTCGGCACCGACTGGCAGTTCGATGGCGGCAACATCGTGATCTTCTATTCGACCGAAGCGACGACGATCGACCTCTCCCGATACAGCACCGAGGTCGCCGCGCAGTTCGGCACGCGCGTCGAGCTGCGACGGCTCGGCGCGCGCGACGAAACGAAGATCCTGACCGGCGTCGGCACGTGCGGGCTCGAGCTCTGCTGCTCCTCGTGGCTCGACAAGTTCTCGAACATCTCGATCCGCATGGCCAAGGAGCAGGACCTTCCACTCAATCAGAGCAAGCTCACGGGCGTGTGTGGCCGGCTCAAGTGCTGCCTCATCTACGAGCTCGAGACGTATCAGGAGGTGAAGGGCAAGCTCCCGAAGCTGGGCGAGACCTTCCACATCCCGTCCTGCGTCAGCGGCCAGTGCGGCACCGGCGGATGCGCCCAGACCCAGGGCGTGTCGATGACCAAGGAAGAGATCGTCGTCGGCATGTACGACGGCACGAAGCAGACGCTCACCGCCGAGGAGCTGGGTGTCACCTTCGATCCGGTGCCCGCGCATGTGAAGGGCGTTGGCACCTATGGGTCGGATGAGATCCCGCGTCCGGAGCGTCCGACCCCGCTGCCGGCGCCAGGCGGAGCGCGTCGCCGCCGCCGTCGCGGTGGTCGCCGTCGCGGCGGACGACCGGGGGACACCGCGGGCTAGCGGACCCGGCTCACCACGAAGTCCGCGATCTCGCGGAGCGCGTCACGTTCGGGCCGCGGTGGGAGCGCAGCAAGCGCCAAGACGGCACCATCGTGGAACGCGAGCGCTTTCGCTCGCGCACGCTCGACCCCGCCGGACGCGCGGATGGTCCGCAAGAGCTCGCGGACCTCGGTCGCGGACTTTCCAGGAGCAACGATCCGCGCGGCGAGTGCCCGGTCCCCTGTCTCATCGACCGCGTAGATCATCGGCAGCGTCGGCATTCCCTCGGCGAGGTCGCGTCCGACCGCCTTCCCGAAGTCGACCTCGTCTCCCGCGACGTCGAGCACGTCATCGGTGATCTGGAACGCGAGGCCGAGGCTCGTTCCATATGCCCCGAGCGCCGCGACGTGTTCGGGCTCGGCGTCGGCGAGCAACGCCGCGCCCTGGCAGCAGGCCGCATACAGGGACGCGGTCTTGAGCTCGATCCGCTCGAAATACGCGCTCTCGGTCGGAAGCTCCCGCGTCGCGGTCACCTCGTTGAGCTCACCGTCGCAGAGCGCGAACACCGTCTGCGCGACGATGGCGATGACCTCCGGCTTCGGCAGGACCGCCGCAAGCGCGTAAGCCTTCGCGAACAGGTAGTCGCCCACGATGATCGCGACGTCATCGTCCCAGGTCGCGTTGACGGTGGCGACGTTCCGGCGGAGCTCAGCCTCATCGACGATGTCGTCGTGCACGAGCGACGCGGTGTGCACGAGCTCGAGCGACTGTGCGAGGTTCAGCACGACCTCGCGGTCGGTCGATGGACCGAAGCGGGCCGAGAGGAAGACGAGCGTCGGCCGAAGGAGCTTGCCGGGAGAGCCGAAGAGATGCTGCACCGCAGCGGCGAACGTGGGATGTCCGCCATTTCCGACTTGGAGGAGCCGCCGCTGCAGCTCCTGAAGCTCCCCATCGACGGGCGCGTAGAAGGAGCGTTCCGCCCCCCGGGTGACCACCACTCCAAGTTTAGGTTCGGTCTAGATCCGGATCAGGGCTTCTTCGTGGGCACCGGCGTCGGCGGCGTCGTCCGCGGCGCAGGTGTCGGCAGCGGCTGTGACGGTGGCGTCGCCGACGGACCGCCGGGGCTGGCCGCCGGTGAGCCGCTCGGCCTCGCCCCATAGCCGCAGATGTTCCAGTTGAACCGGCCGTAGTTGTAGGCCCCGGCGTTCGCGGCGCCCGCCCACTTCGCGATATCGGGAGCCCAGTCAGCGAACGGGATCGCGATCTTGTAGCAGCCGCCCGGCAGGTAGACGTCGCTGTCGTTGCTCGTGGGCTCGGTGCCCTGCACGTACTGCTCGGTCCACCGGAAATTCGAGGGGCAGTTCGGCCCGGGCAGCTTGCCCGATCCGTTGCCACCGGTGAGCGCGGGGTTGATGCACACGACCTTGTCGACGATCCCGGCGGGGCGCTTGAACTCGTCCGGCGGCAAGCCCCCGGTGACGGTCTTCATGTAGTCGCGCCACAGGATGCCTGGCCCGAGCGCCGAGCTGATCCCGTTCATCTCGGAGTTGTCCGAGTTGCCCATCCAGATCGCGGTCAACCGGGTCGGGGTGTAGCCGATCGCGAGCACGTCCTGGAGGTTGTCGGTGGTCCCGGTCTTCAGCGCGGCCGGCCGACCGATCGTGGTGAACGGGCCGAACACGAACGAGCCGCGCACCGGATCGGTGTTGTCCTTCAGGATGTTCGTCATGATCCAGGCGTAGCGCTCGTCGATGACCTGCCTGGCTTCGGGCTTCGTGGTGAAGTCGCTGACGATCTTGCCATTGCTGTCAACGATCTTCGAGATGAAAGTGGGCTCGATCCGCCGGCCATAGTTCGCGATCACCTGGTAGGCGCTCGCCATGTCCAGGAGCCGCATCTCGGCCGCGCCGATGCCGAAGCTCAGCCCCAGCCGCGAACGGTCGAACTCGCGGTTGATGCCGAGCTGATGGATCGTGTCGATGATCGCGTCCACTCCGACCGTCCGGGTCACGTTGAGCGCCGGGAGGTTGAGCGACTCGCGCAGCGACTGGCGGATCGTCGTCGGCCCGTGCTGCTCCGTCGTCGCGTCCTTCGGGTGATATGTCTTGCCCGACCCGTCCGGCGAATTGAATTCGATGTCGTTCAGGACCGTGGACGCGGTCATGCCGCCCTTGAGCATGCCCGTGAGGTACGTGAACAGCTTGAACGTCGAGCCCGGCTGCCGCAACGCGATGCCGGCGACGTCGTAGTCGCCCTGCACCTTCGGGGAGTGGTCGTAGTAGTCCTTGCTGCCGACGTACGCGAGGATCTCACCGGTCGTCGGGTCGATGGTGATGAGCGCGGCATTGTTCACGTTCGCGAACTTCAGGCCGTCGACGTGGTCCTTGACCTCTTTCTCGGCCAGCTGCTGCATGTTGAAGTCGAGCGTCGTGTACACCCGGTAGCCACCGCGGTAGGAGGCTTTCTCGCCGAGCATCGCGATGAGCTGCTCACGCGCGCGGAACGTGAAGTGGGGCGCGTAGAGCGAGGTCTTCGCCGGCGTCACCTTGATCGCCTCGGCGCCCGCCTGCGCGGCCTGCGCCGCGGTGATGTATCCCTCGTCGACCATCGACTGCAGCACGAGCGTCCGGCGCGCCATCGCGGCGGCCGGGTTCTGCACGGGGTCGTACTCGGACGGTGCCTGCGGAAGGCCGGCGAGGAGCGCCATCTGGCCGATGGTGAGCTGGTTCAGGTCGGCGACGCCGAAGTAGGTCTTCGCCGCGGCCTTCAGTCCATAGGCCTGGTTGCCGTAGAAGATCTGTGAGAGGTACATCTCGAGGATCTGCTGCTTGCTGAACGTGCGCGTCGCTTCGACCGCGAGGATCGCCTCCTTGATCTTGCGGGTGACCGTCGGGTCATCCCCGAGAAGGCGCGTCTTGATGAGCTGCTGGGTGATCGTGGAGCCGCCCTGCGCGACGCCGCCGCGCGCGAGGTTCACCTGGAGAGCGCGGACGATCCCGCCGAAGTCGACGCCGGGGTTCGTCCAGAAGGTGTGGTCCTCGATCGCGATCGTCGCCTGCTGCATCAGCAGCGGCACTTCATCGAGCTTGACGAGCTCGCGTCGTTCGTCCTCGAGCGTGTAGAGGAGATGCTCGCCGGTGCGGTCGTAGATATAGGTGGAGAGCGGGACCGGCACGGTCGCGAGGTCGTGGGCCGCCGGCAGATCCGCGGCGAAGTACCCGAAGAAGGCCGCGGCCGCGCTGCCTGCGAAGATGCCGAGGGTGATCAGGATGGCGGTCAGGATGCCGGCGGTCGTCCCGAGCTTGCCGGCCGCGGACGGGCGGCGAGACAGCCG
>JANLWM010000335.1:0-3030 GCA_031364525.1 Chloroflexota bacterium
GAGCGCCATCGGCGAAGGCTTCCCCCGCATCCGCGTCGGCGTAGCGCCCGCGGAGCCACGCGAGGTCCCCGATCTCGCCGAGTACGTCCTGTCCCCGTTCGATGAGGACGAGAAGGCCGTCGCCGAGAAGGCGATGGACCGGGCCGCGGAGGCCGTCGAGGTCGCCCTGCGGGATCTGGCCCGGGCGATGAATCAGTTCAATGGCTGATGCCGTTCGCGCCGCCCTTCCGGTCGCACGGCTCGCGGGTCTCCTCGCACGCGCCGAGGAGAGCCCCGCGTTCCGCACGCTGGCCGACCGGGTCGCGACCGGCGGCACCATCGCCGTCACCGACGCGACCGCGGGCGCTCGCGCGTATGCGTGGGCCTCCCTCGTCGCGACGCAGGGGCGGACCGTTCTCGTCATCGCCCCGAGCGAGGATCGCGCCCGACGGTGGCGCGCCGAGCTCGCAGGCTGGCTCGGCGACGATCGTGTCGTCGCCTTCCCCGAGCGGGAGTCGATGCCCTACGAAGCGGGCTCCCCGTCCGCGAGCTCGGTCCATCAGCGGCTGCTCGCGCTCTGGCGTTTGAGTGACGGCGAGCCGATCGCGGTCGTCGCGTCGCTGCGAGCGGCGATGGAATGGACGCTCCCGGCGGACACGCTCGCCGATCGCGGCCGGGCGCTGCGGCCCGGCATGACCCTGCCCTGGCAGAAGACGGCCGCCTGGCTGCTCTCGCTCGGCTACGAGCCGGTGCCCGAAGTCAGCGAGCCAGGCACGTTCTCGCGGCGGGGCGGGATCATCGATGTGTATCCCGCATCGGCCGTCGAGCCCGCGCGGATCGAGCTCTTCGGCGACGACATCGAGTCCATCCGGAGCTTCGACCCGGTGACGCAGCGCTCGCAGGCGACGCTCGCGGAGCTCGTGGTGCTGCCGGCGCGCGAGATCACGCTCGAGCGCGGCCCCGAGGTCGCCGACCGGATCGCCGCCGCCGGATGGGACGCGCTGGGTGAGGATCTCGCCGACTACGCCGGCATCCTCGAAGGACTGCGGCAGGGCCAATACGCGCCGGGCGTCGACACCTTCGCGCCGCTCCTCGGCGCCACCGCCTCACTGCTCGCGCATCTGCCGCCCGACCGCGCCACGGTCGTGTTCGAGGACTCCGTCGAGCTTGCCCTCGCGTGGGACTCATACGAGGCGCTGGCCGACGAGCGCCGCGAGGAGCTTCGGGACAACGGCCTGCCGGTGACCGCGTTCCCGCCGCCGTACGTCCCACGGACGCAGCTCGAGCGCGAGGCCGGCGAGCACGGCGCGATCCGCGTCGCGCCCGCGGACAACGCGCTGCGGCTCGGATGGCCCGGCAGCGCGAACTACGCGGGCCGCCTCGATCAGTTCCTCCGCGAGGTCGCCGCCGCGGGCACCGGAACACGCGTCGTCGCGACGCCGCAGGCCGCGCGCCTTTCCGAGCTCCTCGCGGAGCGCGAGGTCGTCGCCACGCCGCAGGAATCACTGTCCGATCCGCCTGCCCCTGGCGCGCTGGTGCTCCTCCACGTCCCCCTGGCCGAAGGTTTCGCCATACCGGAGCTCGACCTGCGCGTTTTCACCGACGCCGAGGTCTTCGGCTTCCGCAAGCCGCGCCATCCCGAACGCCGCCGTCGTCGCGTCGCGGTCGGCTCGTTCCTTCAGGACCTGAAGCCCGGCGATCACGTCGTGCACGAGGACTCCGGCATCGCCCGGTTCGAGGGCTTCGAGACGAAGCAGGTCCTCGGCGTCGAGCGCGAGTACCTGATCCTCACCTTCGCCGACGGGACCCGCTGGCTCCCGACCGATCGCATCGACAAGATCACCCGATACGTCGGGGGACAGGCACCGGCGCTCTCGGTCATGGGCGGACGCGACTGGCTCAAGACGAAGGGCAAGGCGAAGCGCGCGGCCGCGGAGATCGCCCACGAGCTGCTTCGCCTATACGCCGCGCGCGAGGCGACGCAGGGCCACGCCTTCGGCAAGGACACCCCGTGGCAGATCGAGATGGAGAACGCGTTCCCGTACACCGAGACACCGGATCAGCTCCTCGCGATCGAGGAGACGAAGAAGGACATGGAGCGGTCGCGCCCGATGGACCGGCTCGTCGTGGGCGACGTCGGGTACGGGAAGACGGAGGTCGCCCTGCGTGCCGCGTTCAAGGCGGTCATGGACGGCAAGCAGGTCGCGATCCTCGTGCCCACGACGGTCCTCGCCCAGCAGCACTTCGAGACCTTCAGCGAGCGGCTCGCGACCTTCCCGGTGAAGATCGACATGCTCTCGCGCTTCCGCCTCCCGGCCGAGCAGAAGGAGACCGTGGAGCGGCTCCGGACCGGCGATGTGGACATCGTCGTCGGCACGCACCGGGTGCTGCAGAAGGACGTGAGCTTCCGCGATCTCGGCCTTGTCGTCATCGACGAGGAGCACCGCTTCGGCGTGCGTCACAAGGAGCGCCTGAAGTCGATGCGGACCGAGGTCGACGTGCTCTCGATGACGGCGACGCCGATCCCCCGGACGCTCCACATGGCACTGTCCGGCGTGCGCGACATCAGCGTCATCGAGACCCCGCCGGAGGATCGCCAGCCCATCGAGACCCATGTCATCGAGCGCAGCGACGACGTCATCCGCGAGGCGATCGTCCGCGAGCTGGATCGCGGCGGGCAGGTCTACTACGTGCACAACCGGGTCATGGGGATCGAGCAGGAGACCGAGCGGCTCCGGCAGCTCGTGCCGCAGGCGAAGTTCATCGTCGGCCATGGTCAGATGGACGAGCGGAAGCTCGAGCGGGTCATGGTCGACTTCGCCGATCAGGATCACGACGTGCTCGTCTGCACGACGATCATCGAATCGGGACTCGACATCCCCAACGTGAACACCATCGTCATCGACCGCGCCGGCACGCTTGGTCTCGCGCAGCTCTACCAGCTGCGCGGCCGCGTGGGCCGGAGCGCCGAGAAGGCCTACGCGTACCTCCTCTACACAAAGGAGGCGACGCTCACGGAGCAGGCCCGCGCGCGGCTGCAGGCGGTCTTCG
>JANLWM010000358.1:0-6703 GCA_031364525.1 Chloroflexota bacterium
GGGGAAGACGGTCGATCGCGACGGGTTCCTGATCCGCCGCGCTGCGGTCGAAGCACGCGTGCCCTGTCTCACGTCCATGGATACCGCGCTGGCTGTGGTGACCGCACTGCGCGCGAGCGCCCAGAGCTACAGCGTCGCGCCACTGTCCGAGTACCGCAGCGCGCCCGCGATCGCATGACCACGAAGCGCACCGGCACTCCGTGGAAGACGCCGACCGAGTACGGGCGGACGCTGACCGGCCTCACGATGAATCTCATCGTCCGTGACGTCGCGACGAGCCTGCCGTTCTACCGGGACGTGCTCGGCTTCACCGTGCACTACGCCGACGTGGATTTCGCCGCCCTGCAGCTCGCCGACGCGAAGATCCAGCTGCACGCCGACCACACCTACGACCACCAGCCGTGGGCCACTCGCCTCGCCGATGGATCCGCCCGCGGCTTCGGCGCGGAGATCCGCATCATGGGGATCGACCCGGACGCCGCTGAGCGCCGCGCCCGCGAGCACCGCGTCAGCGTGCTCTCGGGTTCAAAAGACTGGCCGCACGGCTGGCGCGATGTGGTCCTCGAAGACCCCGACGGATACACCTTCGCCGTCGGTCAGCCGCTTCCGTGATCCTCGAGACCGGCCGGGTCCTCGCGCGAAGCGAGATCGGCGACCTCGGCGTCGTGCTGCAGATCGCCGCACGCGGCATCGCGTCGCAAGCCCGCGCGGGACAGTTCGTGCACGTACGACCGGGTCAGCGCTTCGACCCGCTCCTGCGGCGCCCCTACTCCTTCAACCGGATCGACCGGCAGTCCGGCGAGATCGAGCTCATCGTCAAACCGCTCGGCGACGGCGGCGAGTGGATCGCGGCGCGGCGCCCGGGCGACGACCTGGACCTTCTCGGACCGCTCGGGAGCGCGTTCGTGATCCATCGCGCGACGAAGAATCTCCTGCTGATCGCCGGCGGCACCGGCATCGCCCCGATGCGGGTCCTCGCCGAGCACGAATCGGCGCGCCGCAACGTGACCCTCGTGATGGGCGGCCGTTCGATCCAGTACCTCTGGCCGTCCCGGCTGCTCCCGCCCTCGGTCGAGTACGTCACGACCACGGACGACGGCTCGTTCGGCGTCAAAGGCCGGGTCACCGACGCGCTCTCGACCCTGCTGCCGTGGGCCGACCAGCTCTGCGCCTGCGGACCGTGGCCGATGCTTGCCGCGCTCGGCCGGATGCGGGATGACGCGGTGCGTGCGAGTGCGGTCTTTCCCGGCCGCCAGGTCCTGCTCGATGCGCAGATCGCCGTCGAGCAGCACATGGGCTGCGCCATGGGCGTGTGCCGTGCGTGCGTCGTCGTGACGTCCGAGGGCAACGCGCGCGTGTGTCGCGAGGGGCCCGTGTTCCCACTCGGCGAGATGCGCTTCGCTGCAGGGGAGCCCGCGACGGTGGGCGTCCGGTAGTGCCATGGCGCAGGCCGGGCAAGAAGGCAGATCGGCCGGTGAACGTCAGCCGGGCGATCGAGGAGTCCCTTGAGGACATCGCCGCCGGTGATGAAGAGGACGACAGTGTCGAGCTCGCCGACGTGGACGGAGCGTCCATCGTCGAGGCCGTGTCGGGCGAGGTCGATGCCGAGTCGCGCGAGCCGTCGCCGCTCGCCGAGCAGCTCTCCCGGATCGATCTGTCCGAGTCCGCCTCGGTGACGCCGATCAGGTCGGCCGACCGTCCCGAGGCCGGCGTCGACCTCGCGGTGGATGCCGCGCGCGGGCTTCGATTGCAGAACCCGGTGCTCACCGCGTCGGGGACGTTCGGGCAGGGCGTCGAGTACGCGGAGCTGTTCGATGTGGCGCGTCTTGGCGCCATCGTGAACAAGGGGACCACGGTCCTCGCGCGTCCGGGCAATCCGCAATACCGCATCGCCGAGACGCCGTCCGGGATCCTCAACTCGATCGGCCTCGAGAACCCGGGCGCCGCGGGCGTCGCGAGGAAGTACGCGAAGGCCTGGGCCCAGCTCGGCGTGCCGGTCATCGTGAATGTCGCCGGCTACAGCGTCGAGGACTACGTGACGGTGGTGAGCGAGTTCGCCGGCATCACGAGCGTCGTCGCCTACGAGCTCAACATCTCCTGCCCCAACGTGAAAGGCGGGATGCTCTTTGGCTTCGATCCCGACCTCGCGGGCCAGGTGACCGCGGCGGTGAAGCAGGAGACCGATCTCCCCGTCATCGTGAAGCTCACCCCGAACGCCCCGGATGTCGTCGCGGTCGCCCGCGCGATCGAGCAGGCCGGCGCCGACGGGCTCACCGCGATCAATACCGTGCTCGGCATGCGGATCGACACGAAGAAGAAGCGACCGGTCCTCGGCACCGGGAGCGGGGGGTTGTCCGGCCCGGCCATCCGTCCGATCGCCGTGCACATCACCTATCAGGTCGCGCAGGCCGTCTCGATCCCCATCATCGGCGCAGGTGGCGTGACCTGCACCGAGGACGCCCTCGAGTTCCTCATGGCCGGCGCGTCCGCGGTGCAGGTGGGCACCGCCACGTTCGCCGATCCGCTCGCGCCGCTCAAGGTCATCGAGGGGCTCGCCGCGTACGTGCGGTCGCAGGGACTCTCGTCGATCCGCGACATCATCGGCATCGCGCTGCCGCATCCGGGCGCCGATGCCTGAACGCGTCCGCGATTACCCGCGCCCGCCACGGGTCGAGCCCGTGTCGCTGCGGGTCCGCGTCGTATTCAATGGCGTGACCATCGCCGACACCACCGGCGCGAAGCGGGTCCTCGAGACCTTCGGCGCGCCGGTGTTCTACCTGCCGCTCGCCGATGTCCGGGCAGACACTCTGACCGAGACCGCGCGCAACACGGTCTGCGAATGGAAGGGGACAGCCTCCTACTACTCGCTCCGGGTCGGCGACCGCGAGGCCGCGGACGTCGGGTGGGCCTATCGCGACCCGAACCCCGGGTACGAGGAGCTCAGCGATCACATCGCGTTCTACTGCGCGCCGATGGACGCATGCTTCGTCGGCGACGAGCGTGCGCGGCCGCAGCCAGGGGGCTTCTACAGCTCTGCTGATGGCGAGGAGCGAAGCTCCGAGCCATACGGCGGATGGATCACCGACGACGTCGTCGGGCCGTTCAAGGGAGAGCCCGGCACCGAGGGCTGGTGATCGGCGCTAGGCTCGCCGGGCGATGAAGACCACGCAGCTCCGCGATTACACGATCAAGCCGGGTCAGCTCGATGAGTTCGCCGACCTCTGGAGCAAGACGGTGCGACCGCTTCGCCAGAAGAAGGGTTTCCTCATCGAGTCGGCGTGGAAGATCCCGAGCGAGAGCCGTTTCGTCTGGATCGTCAGCTATGACGGAGCGGACGGGTGGGAAGCGGCGAACCGGGACTACTACGACTCGCCGGAGCGCAAGGACATGTCGCCCGATCCGTCGAGCTTCATCGCTGCACAGCGCACCGTGTTCGTCGAAAAGGCGTAGCCGCACCGGTGGACTCGCTCCTCCCGTACGTGGGGGACTGGCTGCACCTCATCGTCCGCTGGCTGCACGTGACCGCCGCGATCGCCTGGATCGGTGCGTCCTTCTACTTCATCGCGCTCGATCAGTCCCTCCGGCCACCGGCCGCCGCATCCGAAGGCGTTGGCGGCGAGGCGTGGGAGATCCACGGCGGCGGCTTCTATCGCGTGGAGAAGTACCGTCTCGCGCCCCGCGCCCTGCCGGACCGGCTGCAGTGGTTCAAGTGGGAGGCGTACGTCACCTGGCTCAGCGGTTTCGCGCTCCTCGTGCTCCTCTATTACGTCGATCCGACCCAATACCTCATGAACATCGCGGATCCTCGTTTCCAGGGATGGGAGCTGGTCGTCGCGAGCCTCGCGATCATCGCGTTCTCGTGGCTCGCGTACGACACGCTGTGCCGGACGCTCGCCGGCAACGGACGGGCCCTCGCCGTCGGCATCGCGCTGCTCATCGTGGTCGTCGCGGCGATCTCGGGTCTGCTCTTCAGTCCGCGTGGCGCATTCCTCCAGGTCGGAGCGGCGGTCGGTACGTGGATGGCCGCGAACGTGTTCTTCGTCATCATCCCGGGCCAGAAGGATCTGGTCCGCGCGACGGCGGCCGGTCGGGAGCCCGACGGTGGGCCGGGCATCCGGGGAAAGCAGCGTTCGGTGCACAACAACTACCTGACCCTGCCCGTCCTGTTCGCGATGATCAGCCAGCACTTCCCCTTCACGTATGGCCGCGACAGCTCCTGGCTTGCCCTGCTCGGCCTGATGGCGCTCGGAGCGCTCGTTCGCCACGTGTTCAACGTTCGGCATCAGGGCCGGGACCCACGGCCGGCGGCCGGGGGCGTGGCGGTCTTGTTCGTGTTCCTGTTCGCGGCGCTCTACCCGCGGAGCGATGCGGGGCCGGCCGGTCTCACCGCCGCGGACTTCGGCCAGGTGCAACAGGTCTTCGTGGCCCGCTGCGTCACGTGCCATTCCGCGCATCCGACCCGCGAGGGCTTCAGCGCAGCTCCGAAGGGCGTGCTGTTCGATACCCAGGCGGAGATCGTCGCGAACGCGCGCCGGGCGTACGAGCAGGCCGTGATCACGAAGGCGATGCCGGTCGGGAACGCCACCGGGATCACCGACGCCGAGCGCGACCTGATCGGCCGGTGGTACCGGAGCGGTGCGCCCGCCCCCTAGCTCAGCGAGCCGGAGATCAGCCGGTCGCGCGCGATGGCGAGGAACTGGTCGATGCCCGTGGCCAGCTCGTCAGCCCGGCTTCGTTCCAGGCGCGCGCGAAGCACGGGCACGATGTCGGCCCGCGAGCGGCCGGCGACGAAGACCACGAAGCGGAAGCCGAACCGGCGCTCGTAGTCCGCGTTCAAGCGCACAAGGATGTCGAGCGTCGCCCGGTCGGCCGGCTCGCCCGCGCGCTGCTCTGCGCTCGATCGCGCCGACAGACCGGTCGTCGAGCCGATCGGTGGGTGCGCGTTCAGCACGGCGATCCGTTGGGCCTCGGTCATCGCGGCGATGATCTCGCGTGCCCGTGCGATCAGGGTCTCGGGATCGCCCTCACCGACAGCCTCAGCCAGGAGCGGCGCGCGCTCGAAGGCCTCAGCTGCCGCGATACGTGACACAGCTGAATGGCGAGACAAGGAGCGGCACGTGGTAGTGGCCATCGTCGATCCTGATCTGGACCGCGAACTCCTCGAAGAACACGCCCTTCACATCGAAGAGCAGCCGGTACGAGCCGGCTGCGAGCTCCCGACCGAGCTCCGCCACCCGGCCATCGGCATCCGTCTCGGCGCGCGCCACGAGCTCCGTGCCGCGGTAGAGCGACACGCGCACGCCGCGGAGCGGCCGACCGTGCGCGGTGTCGAGCACGTGGGTCGAGATGGATGCGGCCATGGTCGCGGATGCTAGCCCTATCCTTGCCCCGCCCATGCAGATGTTGAAGATCACCGCCGGACCGTTCACCCTTCGGGCCCGTCTCGAAGAGGAGCGCGCGCCGAGGACCGTCGCGGCGATCCGGGCGATGCTGCCGTTCACGAGCAAGCTCGTGCACTGCAGATGGAGCGGCGAGTCCACGTGGGTCCCGATGGGGGACACGAAGGTCGGTGGCACCGGGGGGCTTCCGTACGAGAACCACACCAGCCACCCGGCACCCGGGCAGATCCTCATCTATCCCGGAGGCATCTCTGAGACGGAGATCCTGTTCCCGTATGGATCGACCCACTTTTCGAGCAAGGTCGGGCAGCTGGCCGGGAATCACTTCGCCACGGTCACCGAGGGCGGCGAGCACCTTGCCGAGATCGGCCGGCTCACGCTCTGGGAGGGCGCGCAGGTCTTCACCATCGAGCTCGCGTAGCCCAGTGCCGGCGGACCTGGCGATCCGTGGCGCGACGGTCATCTCGGATGGCGCGCATGCCCGGGACATCCTCATTCGCGACGGCGTCGTCGTCGCGCTCGTCGAGCCCGGCGCATCGACGGCCGGTGCGGAGATCGACGCACGTGGCCTCTTCGCGCTTCCGGGGATCGTCGACGCGCACGGGCACTTCAACGATCCCGGACGAGCGGACTGGGAAGGGTGGGCGCACGGCAGCCGCGCCGCAGCGGCCGGCGGGGTGACGACAGTCATCGACATGCCGCTCAACTCGCTGCCGCCGGTGATCGATGGCAGCGCGTTCGACCTCAAGCGCGCGGCAGGCGAGCGATCCTCCATCGTCGACTTCGCGCTCTGGGGTGGCCTCGTTGGAACGGATGCCCGTCCGCTCCGCGAGCTTGCCGCGCGAGGCGTCGTCGGGGTGAAGGCGTTCCTCTGCGACAGCGGCGTGCCGGAGTTCCCGGCGCTCGCGGATCAGGACCTGGGCCCGGCCATCAGCGCAGCGGCGTCGGCCGGGCTCCTCGTCGCGCTGCACGCCGAGGACGACACGCTCGTTCGCGAAGCGACCGCACGGGTCAGGGCCTCGGGCCGTGTCGATGCGGGTGCCTGGATCGCTTCGCGCCCGCCGCTCGCGGAGATCCGCGCGGTCGCGCGGCTGTGCGCTGCCGCGAAAGGCACCGGCGCCCGGATCCATGTGGTCCACCTGGCGGCCGCGGATGCGCTCGGCGCGATCGGTGTCGCGCGCGCCGAGGGTACGGACATCACGGTCGAGACCTGCGCCCACTATCTCGTGTTCGACGACGCGGACGTGCTCGTCCACGGTCCGCTGCTCAAGTGCGCGCCGCCGATCCGCGAGCGCGCGAATCGC
>JANLWM010000383.1:0-5476 GCA_031364525.1 Chloroflexota bacterium
TGTTCCTGCTGGGCGAGGGCCGCCACGACGCCGTGCGTAAGATCGCCGCCTCCCAGGTGGACCGCCTCCGCGCCATGCGCAAGATCTGCCATGACGGGGTTGGCGATGTCCCCGACGACGAATCCGACCGAGAGCGTCCGGCCCCGGCGCAGAGACTGTGCGACGAAGTCAGGCTCGTAACCGAGCTCCTGCACGGCGTCGAGGACTCGCTCGCGCATTGCCGCGCTGACGTCGGGGTGCTTGGAGAGGACGCGCGAGACGGACGAGATCGCGACGCCCGCCAGCTCGGCGACTTCGCGGACGTTCGTGCGCGAGCGCTCGGTGTGTGGCGCCTGCCTGCCCCGGGGCGTACGCACCGGAGCGCTGCTCTTGTTAGCGCGCTTCGGCATCGTGCAAGGTAGCGAGCCTGGACAGTCCGGTGGCGCAGGTCATCGGTCGACGCGGTACCGCTCGATGAACGATTCATCCAACACCCAACCCAGACCCGGCCCCTCCGGGAGAGGGAACTGCCCATCGATCAGGCTCGGGCGATTCTCGATCATGTTCCAGAAGATCGGGTCGCGGGTCGGGGAGAACGCCTCGACGTAGGTACCCTGCGGGACCGAGGCGAGCAGGTGGGACGCGAGCTGCGCTTCCTCGTGGTGACCGAGCTCGATCTGGAATGAGGCTGCGAGCGCCGCTACCCGCCGCCATTCGCTCGGTCCGCCGCCCCACGACGCGTCGTAGTTCGAAACATCGATGGCTCCGTTCACCATCATCTCGCGCATCGCAACGACGCTGAACTCCGACTGACCGGCGGCGACCGGCACGTTCCCACGCAGCCGGACATCGCGCAGCCCGCGGAAGTCGGCGCGCCACCGGGTCGGCTCCTCGAACCAGCGGATCTCGATCTCCGCCGCGCGTGCCGCAGCTATGAATTGGAGCGCCTCAGCGACCGAGTAACCCTGGTTCGCGTCCACCACGAACAAGAAGTCATCCCCCGCATGGCGCCGAGCTCGGAGCAGGCGCGCGACGTCCTCGGCCGGCGGCTTCCCGCCGATCTTGAACTTCATTCCGACCATGCCCTGCTCGCCCTTGAAGAAGTCGATCTCGCGCTCGATCTCCTGACCCTTTGCTGCCGGTGAATCCGGGATGTAGTAGCCACCTATCCCGATCATCGGGATCTTGTCTCGGTATCCACCCCACAGCCGCCAAAGGGGCTGGCCGAGAGCCTTGCCGATGACATCCCAGATCGCGGTGTCGATGCACGCGATCGCCTGCATGGCAGGCCAGCGCGGGCGAAGCTGGTCGTAGGTCGGAGGGAGCATCGCCTCCCAGCACCGCTCCACGAGCAGTGCGTCCATCCCGATGACGCGCGGTGCGACCTCGTCCCGCAGGATGTGGAGCACCTCCTCTTGCATCGGAGAGTCTTCATCCGCGTTGTAGGCCTCCCCGATCAAGCCCGCCTCCGTGTAGAGACGCGTCACGATCGTGCAGCGATTACGCATCCGATAGGTGCTTCCGCTGTAGGTGAACGGCAGCGGCACTCGGATCGGGATCGTCTCGATGCGTTGGATCTTGAGCATCCGCTGGTTGACTCCTCGTTCCGTGGTGTCGTACCGTGCGATTGGCTGGAAACGGTACCACTGGCACGCTGAGCATCGGACATCGAGCAGGGGAGGGGATCCTTGAAGTTCTTCTTCGATCACATCGGCATCGTCGTGAAAGACCTCGCCGAATCCGTTCCATTCTACGAGGCGATCGTCGGCCCGCCCGTCGAGAGGGTCTCGTGGCGCGGAAAGGATGCGGAGTACGTCGCCAAGATGGTCGCTCACCCCGGACTCGAGCTCGATGCGGTCTTCTTTCAGGTCCCGTACAGCCAGACGCTCATCGAGATGATCCAGTACCGCGGGGTACCCGCGACGAGCTCCATCGTCCCACCGATGCAGGTCAGCGCCATGCACATCGGCCTATACGTCGACGACCTCGATGCCACCGTCGCGAGTCTCGGGAAGCTGGGCGTCACGTTCCGCTCCGAGCCGGTAGATATCCCGTACGGACCGTACAAGGGCGGACGTACGATCTACTTCTCCGATCCGAATGGGGTGAACCTTCAGCTCATGCAGGTCGTGGGACGGCCTGGTCGCGTCGAATTGCCGGCTGGCGCGAGGGGCGCGACGGCGTAGCGATGGAGTTCCTTGTGCACATCGACGTTCGCTGGCCGGCCGACGGCGATGCGACAGAGCTGGTCCGTCTGACCGCGGCCGAGCGAGCACGCGCTATGGAGCTCGCCCGCGAAGGCCGGATCCGGCGGCTCTGGCGCATACCGGGACGCCGCGCGAACTGGGGCCTGTGGGAGGCCCCGAACGCCACCGCCCTCCACGATGCGATCAGCTCGCTGCCATTCTTCCCGTGGCTCGCGGTCGATGTGCACCCGTTGGCGGCGCACCCGAGCGACCCTGCGCCGGCTCACGAACGATGAGCGGTTCGCCTGACGAGCCGTCGATCCAGACCGACGAGCTTGTCCGTTGGTTCCACCAGATGGTCCGGATCCGATTGTTCGAAGAGAAGGTCCAAGAGCTTTTCATGACCGGCCATATCCAGGGCACCACGCACCTCTGTCAGGGGCAGGAGGCCGTGTCGGTCGGCGCGATCGCGGCGATGCGTCCAGGCGATGTGCAGACCAACACGTATCGCGGTCATGGCGAGGCCCTCGCGCTCGGGATGGAGGCGTCGGTCGCATTCGCGGAGATGATGGGCCGCTCGACCGGTGGTTCGAAGGGCGTGGGCGGGTCGATGCACCTCATCGATTTCAGCAAGGGCAACATCGGCGCGAACGCCATCGTCGGGGCGGGGATCCCGATCGCGCTCGGCGCCGCCATGGCGTTCAAGCTCCGGCATGAGCCTCGCGTCGCCTTGAGCTTCTTTGGGGATGGCGCCACGAACATCGGGACATTCCACGAGTCGCTGAACATGGCGTCCATCTGGCAGGCGCCGCTCGTCATGATCATCGCGAACAACCTGTACGCCGAGTACTCGCCTCTTCGGGACACGACACCGATCGACGATCTCGCTCGAAAGGCGGACCCGCACCAGATCCCGGCATCGATCGTCGATGGTCAGGACGTGGTCGCGGTGCACCTTGCCACGGTCGCCGCCGTGGAGCGGGCGCGTGCCGGCGGTGGCCCGACCCTGCTCGAGATGAAGACGTATCGCTTCCGCGGCCACTCCCGCTCCGACCCGGCGAAGTACCGGCCCGAAGGCGAGGCGGAGCGCTGGAAGGCGCGCGATCCCATCGATCTACTGGGTGTCCGGCTCGCCGAATCTGGCGCGCTGTCGCCAGACGCGCAGGAGCGGATCAAAGTAGAAGCGCAGGCCGCGATCGACGCGGCGGCGATGCTCGCGGCCGAGGGGCCCTACCTATCACTCGAGGAGACGAAGGCACTTGTCTACGCTGACTGAGACGAAGGGCAAGACGGCCCCGACGGTCGATGTCGAGATGACCTATCGCGACGCGATCAACCTCGCTCTTGCGGAGGAGATGGCCCGGGACCCCGGTGTGGTGCTCCTCGGCGAGGACGTCGCTGCCGCCGGCGGCGTGTTCAAGACCAACGAAAGGTTGCCAGAGCGCTTCCCCGGACGCGTGATCAACACGCCGATCTGTGAGAACGGCTTCACCGGCGTGGCCCTGGGGATGGCCCTCATGGGGATGCGCCCGGTCGTTGAGTTCATGTTCAGCGACTTCATGCCGACCGCAGGCGACCAGATCATGAACCAGCTGCCGAAATATCGCTTCATGTCCGGTGGCCAATGTTCGGTGCCGGTCACGATCCGATCCATCTCCGGGGGTACGGGCCGCTTCGGGACCCAGCACAGCGCGACGGGTGAGTCATGGTTCATGAGCCTGCCCGGTCTTCGCGTCTGTGCGGCGTCCTCGCCTGGTTCGGCGTACGACCTTCTGCGTGCCGCGATCCGCGAGAACAACCCGGTGATCTTTCACGAGCACAAGGGCCTGTATGGCCGGAAGGGTGTCGTCCACCAGGGCGGGCCACCGCCACCTGTTGGTCAGGCCGCGATCGTTCGAAGCGGCCGAGATGTCACGATCGTCGCGACGATGATGATGGTCGAGCGCGCGCTCGCTGCTGCCATCACGCTCGAGGCCGAAGGGATCGCCGCGGAGGTCATCGATCTGCGATGGGTCCGGCCCCTTGACCTTCCGACCGTGGCCTCGTCGGTGCGCCGCACTGGCCGTGTCGTGATCGCCGAGGAGCAGGTGCATGCCGGAGGCTGGGGCGCCACGGTCATCTCCGAGCTCGCGATGGCGGGAATTCCGCTGCACGCGGCGCCGCGGGCCGTCAGCCTCCCGGCCGACATCTGCGTTTCCTACAGCCCGCCGCTGGAGGACGCGATCATCCCTTCGGCAGAACGGATCGCCGAAGTGGTCCGGAGCACGGTCAGGGGATGACCACCGGGCCGCGGCCTGCCCCGCTGGCCGGTCTGAGGATCATCGCCGTCGAGCAGTTCGGCGCCGGTCCATTTGGAACGCTCTATCTCTCGGACCTCGGCGCGGATGTGGTGAAGATCGAAGACCCGTCGGCCGGTGGCGACGTCAGCCGCTACGTGCCACCGAGTCAGCCGGGAGGCGACTCCCTGTACTTCGAGGCGTTCAATCGGGGGAAGAAGAGCATCGCGCTCGACCTCAAGAACGAGGCTGGCCGCGAGTTCTTCGAGCGGCTGGTCGCGGGTGCAGACGCCATCTTCAGCAACCTCCGCGGCGATCAGCCGGAGCGCCTCGCGATCACCTATCGCCAGGTCGCGCACGTCAACCCGCGGGTCGTCTGTGTGGCGCTCACCGGCTACGGCCGGGTAGGCACAGGTGCCGAGCTCCCGGGGTACGACGCGCTCGTCCAAGCAGAGAGCGGCTGGGCCGCGCTGACCGGGGACCCCGATGGGCCACCGACCAAGAGCGGGCTCTCGCTCGCGGACTACATCGGTGGTCTGACGGCCGCGCTCGGTCTGCTGGCCGGGGTCCTCGACGCGCGAAAGACCGGCCTCGGTCGCGACCTGGACACCAGCTTGTATGACTCCGCCCTCGCGATGCTGAGCTACCCCGCGGTCTGGTACCTCTCAGCCGGTCAGCGCACGGACCGCGAGCCGCTCTCCGCTCACCCCTCGATCACGCCATTTCAGTTCTTTCGGACGGCGGACGGCTACCTCGCGCTCGCGTGCCCGAAGGAGAAGTTCTTCCACGCGTTGGCCGCGGCGATCGGGCGCGATGACCTGTCGACCGATGCCCGTTTCGCGACGTTCGCCTCGCGCAACGAACATCGCATCGAGCTATTGGCCGCGCTGAACGAATGCTTCGCCACAGCGACCACGTCCGCCTGGTTGGCACGGCTGCGCGGCGTCGTGCCCATCGCGCCAGTGCGCCGGATGGAAGAGGCGCTCGATCTAGACGAGCTTCAGGCTCGCGGGATGCTCGCCGAGTATGAGCATC
>JANLWM010000385.1:0-5433 GCA_031364525.1 Chloroflexota bacterium
CCGGCGCGGACGAGTCTGGCGCAGATCCTCGATGTCCTCGAGCGGGACCCTGAGTTCCTGAGCCAGGTCACCCATTGGGAGCGGATCCCCCCGAAGGCTCCGCGGTACGCGCCGTTCCCCGACTGGCTGGATCCCCGCATCGCGCGATCGCTGCGCGCCCGCGGCGTCGAGGCGCTCTATTCGCACCAGGCAGCGGCGCTCGATGTCGCGCATCAGAAGAAGCACGTGGTCGTGGTCACGCCGACCGCGTCGGGCAAGACCCTCTGCTACGACCTGCCGGTCCTCGACGCGATCGCGAAGGACCCCTCGGCGCGCGCGCTCTACCTCGTCCCGACCAAGGCGCTCGCGCAGGACCAGCTGGCGGAGCTCGAGCGCCTTTCGACCGAGATGGAGATCGAGCTCAAGACCTTCACCTATGACGGCGATACGCCGCCCGCCGCGCGCGCCGCGATCCGTTCGGCGGGGCACGTCGTCATCACGAACCCGGACATGCTCCACACCGGCATCCTTCCGCATCACACCAAGTGGGTGAAGCTCTTCGAGAACCTGCAATACGTCGTGCTCGACGAGCTGCACACCTATCGGGGCGTGTTCGGGAGCAACGTCGCGAACGTGTTGCGGCGGCTTCGCCGCATCTGCGCGTTCTACGGCTCGCACCCGACGTTCATCCTGACCTCCGCGACCATCGCCAATCCGGAAGAGCTCGCGCGCCGTCACGTCGAGGACGATGTCGTGGTCATCGACGAGTCCGGCGCGCCCCGCGGCGAGAAGGTCATCGCGTTCATCCAGCCGCCGGTCGTCAACGCCGGCCTCGGCATCCGGCGCAGCGCGCTTCTGGTCGGTCGCGACATCGCTGCGACCCTGCTCGCGTCCGGCATCCAGACCATCGCGTTCACCAAGTCCCGCGTCCAGACCGAGCTTCTGCTCACCTACCTCCGCGCCCGGTTCCCCCAGCCGCAGTGGCCGCCGGAGCTCATCCGCGGCTATCGCGGCGGCTACCTCCCGTCCGAGCGGCGCGCGATCGAGCGCGGCCTCCGCGACGGCACGGTGCGCGGCGTCGTGTCGACGAACGCGCTGGAGCTCGGCATCGACATCGGCGCCCTTCAGGCGGCGGTGCTCGTCGGCTACCCCGGCACGGTCGCATCGACCTGGCAGCAGATCGGTCGTGCCGGGCGCCGCGAGGACCTCTCCGTCGCATTCGTCGTCGCGACAAGCTCACCGACCGATCAGTACATCGTCCAGCATCCGGAGTTCGTCCTCGGCCGGTCGCCCGAGGCCGGTCTGGTGAACCCGGACAACCTGCATGTTCTCGTCGAGCACATCAAGTGCGCCGCGTTCGAGCTCCCGTTCGAGCGGACCGAGCGATTCGGCACCGAAGACACGCCCGGCGTGCTCGCATACCTCGACGAGCAGGGCATCCTCCACGAGGCCGAGGGCCGCTACCACTGGTCGGATCAGGCTTTCCCGGCCGAGGCGATGTCGCTCCGGACGGCGAGCAACGACAACGTCGTGATCATCGACACGACCAACGGCAAGACGCGGGTCATCGGAGAGGTCGATCGCTTCGCGGCACCGGTCCTCGTGCACGAGCAGGCCATCTATCTGCACGAGTCCAAGCAGTTCCAGGTCGAGAAGCTGGACTGGGAGAACGCGAAGGCCTACGTCCGCGAGGTGAAGGTCGACTACTACACCGATGCCGGGCTCGCGGTCCGGATCCGCGTGCTCGCGGAGTTCGCGAGCGCGACCGAACGGGCGACCCGCGCACACGGTGAGGTGCTGGTATCGGCGCTCGCGACGGTCTACAAGAAGCTCACGCTCTACAGCCACGAGAACGTCGGCTGGGGCAAGATCCACCTGCCCGAGCAGGAGCTGCAGACCACGTCCTTCTGGCTGTCGCTGCCCGAAGCCGTCACGCGCGCGTGGCCGAAGGAGAAGGTCGAGGTCGCCCTCGCCGGGCTCGGCAACCTGCTCCACGCGCTCGCACCGTTGTTCCTGATGTGCGACCCGCATGACCTCGGCCTTGCGGTCGAGGTCCGCTCGCCCCATACCTCGCTGCCGACGATCTACCTCTTTGACATGACGCCCGGCGGTGTCGGATTCTCGGAACGGCTCTTCCGCTCGACGGAGCCGCTCCTCGAGCGGGCCCGCGAGCATCTGGCCGCCTGCCCCTGCGCGGAAGGCTGTCCGAGCTGCGTCGGCCCGGCCTACGCGCTCGGCGCGAAGGTCAAGGTGGGCGTCGCGGACCTGCTCCGTCAGCTCGGGTGAGAGAGCTTCGCGCGCGGCTTGACGCCCTCCCGCTCCGCACCCGCGAGGCGGCGCGCCCCCCGCGCGCCGCGCCGGCCGCGATGAGCTTCGAGGTCCGTGAGCAGCGGATCGATGTCTCCACGCTGGGCCTGACCGTCGTGGCGCGGAGCGCTCCCGACCCCCAGGTGATCGCCCACCTCGGCCTCAAAGGCGCGTCGCCCGCCCGTTGGGAGGACATCGTCTTCCTCGACACCGAGACCACCGGTCTGATGGGCGGGACCGGGACGTATGTCTTTCTTCTCGGCACCGCCTACTTCAAAGATGGCGAGCTCGTGCTCCGGCAGCATCTGCTGCACGATCTTGGCGCCGAGGCCGAGTTCGTCAGGGCGCTGAGCGACGAGCTCGCGCCATTCCGGGCCTGCGCCTCGTACAACGGGAAGTGCTTCGACCTTCCGCTGTTGCGGACGCGCTTCGTCATGGCGCTCCGCTCCGATCTTTCGGTCGACGAGTCACACCTGGACCTGCTCCACCCGGCGCGCCGGCTCTGGCGCGACCGGTTCGGCTCGACATCGCTCCGGCAGCTGGAGGATTCGGTCCTCGACGTCGTGCGCGTCGACGACATCCCCGGTTCACTGATCCCGGAGCGCTATTTCCGGTGGCTGGCGCTTCGCGATCCCGCGCTCATCGAACCGGTGCTGGATCACAACGCGCGCGACATCGTCTCGCTCATCCGGATCACCGACCGGATCGCGCAGGCGATCATCGACGCGCGTGCCGGCCGTGCGCCGGACCACGCGCCCGCGGCGTTCGCGCACGCGAAGGGGGTCGAGCGCGCCGGGGATGGCGCGGTAGCGTACCTCTGCTACGAGAGCGCCTACGCCGACGCGGACAGCGACCTTCGCATCCGCGTGGCGCTCCCCTATGCGAGAGCGTTGGAGCAGCATGGCTACACCGAGCGGGCCCTCAAGATGGTCGAGCTGCTGCTCGAGATCGGGCTGGGCTCCCCGCGCTGGCGCCTGCAGGCCGAAGCGCGAGCTCGACGGTTGACTCGCCGGATCGCGACGTCAAGACCGACCACTCAGCTGGTCGGCTCGCAGCCCTGTCGGGGGGGCTAGTAGTCGCCTTGCAAGGAGCTCAGCACCTCGACCTGGAAGGTCTTTCCACCGATCGTGAACTTGTCCGAGCCGCGATAGCCGACCTCGGGGAAGTAGTACCAGGTGCCGCCACGGAGGACCAGCTTGCCGTGCGACGGCTGCGACCCGATCGCTCCGGCCGTCTTCGTGTTGTAGCTGTCGAAGTCGAAGACGACGATCTTCGGCGCGGTAAAGCCGTTGAACGAGCCACTTGATGGGGTGCCACCACCTGTCCCCGCCGCGGTGACGTTGATGGCGACGGTCGCGGGCGCTCCCGTGACGGTCCCGTCCGACGCGCCGTAGGTGAACGAGTCCGTTCCACTCGCGAGCGTCGTCGTGTAGGTGAATGAGCCGTTCGCGTTGAGCGTGAGCGTCCCGTTCGAGACGTTCGTGGCGAGCACCGCGGTCAGGCCCGTGCCCGAATCATCGAGGTCGTTCGTAAGGACGCCCGGTGCGGCGATCGTGAGCGTCGTGCCGGCCGTCATCGTGTAGCTGTCGTCGCCCGCGGTGGGTGGGTCATTGACGGGCGTGATGTCGATGGTCACGAGCGCAACATCTGACCACAGCTCGCCATCGCTGACGCGGTACTCGAACCTGTCGATGCCGTTGTAATTGGCATCTGGGACGTAGCTGAACGCACCGGTCGCCGGGTCGTAGTCGAGCGTGCCGTGGAGCGGGAAGAAGGTCACCCGCATCGTGAGCGGAGCGCCTTCGACATCAAAGGCTCCCGCGAGCAGCCCGTCGGCGGCGCTCACGGTCAGCACCGTGTCCTCATCGATCGTGTGGACCTGGTCGGACGCGGTCGGCGCGTCGTTCACCGGCAGGACGGTGATCGTGACGATGGTCGGCTCAGACGACAGCCCGCCGTCCGTCGCGACGTACGTGAACGCGTCGGTGCCGTTGAAGTTGGCGTTCGGCACGTACCTGAATCCGCCATTTGCCAGCGACGACAGCGTCCCGTGCAATGGCGTCGTCCACGAAACCGCCGTGATCGGATCGCCGTCGGGATCCATGTCGTTCGCGAGCACGCCTGGGAGGTCGATCGAGAGGGCCTCGTCCTCGGAGGTCATGAAGTCATCTGGCGTCGTCCGCGGAGCATCCGGCACTGCCACGATCCGCAGGAGCACCGCGGCGTCCGCGGTGAGCAGTCCATCGCTCAGGCGGTAGGTGAACGTATCGTCGCCGTTGAAGTCGGCAGTCGGCACGTAGGTGAAGGTGCCGTCGGCCGCGAGCGTGAGCGCACCGTGCTGTGGCGCCCTAAGCAGAACGACGGTCAGCGGATCGCGGTCGACGTCCGAGTCGTTCGTCGTCACCGACCCTGAGAGCAGCGTGTCCTCGCGACCGGGGATCTCGTCGTTGAGGGCCACCGGTGCGTCATTCACCGCTCGCACGGTCAACGTGACGACAGCGGCGCCGGAATACAGCGAACCATCGAACGCGCGATACGCGAACGAATCGGCGCCGTTGTAGTCCTTCGCCCCGAGGTAGGTGAACGAGCCGTCGGCGTTGAGCGTGAGGGCGCCGTGCGCCGGTCCGGTGATCAACACCGCGACGACCGCGTCCTGTTCGACGTCGGTGTCGTTGAGCAGAACGCCGGTCGCCACGCCGACCGTCAGCGGGACATCCTCATCGACCGAGTAGCTGTCGGCTGCGGCGACCGGTGCGTCGTTGACCGGAGTGACGGTCAGGGACACCGTGGCCGTCGCGAACGCGCCGGACGGGTCGGTCACCCGATAGACGAAGGAGTCGGCACCGTTGTAGTTGACGGCCGGCACATACCGGATCGTCCCGCTCGGGTCGATCGTGGTCGTACCGTGGGCCGGGCTCGTCTCGATGCTGACCGCCAACGGGTCCAGATCCACATCCCTGTCATTGGCAGGACCGCGACGCCGGCGATCGTGTCCTCATCGAGGGTCGCTACATCAGCGATGGCGACGCTGCCACAACCTCGGTGCCATCAGCTGATCGCGAGAAGATGGATGAGGCACGGCTGAACGCGGCGAGGCTGGTGGGGTATTAGCTGGATATTTTGGGAGGGACTATGGAAAAAGACTCG
>JANLWM010000046.1:0-2281 GCA_031364525.1 Chloroflexota bacterium
TCCTCGAGCAGGTCCTGATACGTGAGGGTCCGGGTGTCCCCGGGCTCTCCCTCCCAGTGGTAGGCGACCTTCGAGCCCTTGCCGGCCTTCACATGCCGGTCCAGACAGTTCTCCGAGACGTTGAGCTGGCCATCGGAGAACCATTTGGCGTACGGCGCGTCCCACTCGAGGACCTTGGTGAAGGGCTTCCGCCAGGCGAGGGACCGGGCGTGCTCCGCCCAGAAGCCTTCGAAATCCTTCTCGGCGCGCGCGTAGATCGTCGGGTCGGCGGCGTTCGCCTGGGCCGAGAAGGCGGCGGCCGGCTGAAAGGTGCGGTCCTCGGTCCCGAGGGTGTCGAGGGCTGAGCTTTGGGTTGGGTCAGTCGACATCTGTAGTCATCCTCCCGGCGTCGCTCCCGGAGATTACCGGCTCAGAGGCTCGAGGGCCGTCCTTCCCGCCACGCCTGGAGGTGCGCGCCATAGTGGTTCGGGATCGTCAGGAGCCAGCCGAAGCAGTTCTGCGGCCCGTAGAACGGGTGGGGCGCGGTCCGCTCGACATCGGGCGCGGCGGGGAATTCGGTCAGGAGGCGGTCCGCCGCCAGGGCAGCCTTCTCGGCGAGCGAGCGCAGGCCATCGCGGGTCGCCTCTCCGGCGGCGGGCCGAGGCTGCCCGGTCGCGGCGGTGTCCTCTCCCCGGGCAAGCCGGAGCGCGATACGGGCGACCCCGCGGTCGACGATCAGGAGATGGGCCGCGACCTGGCCGAGACCCCAGTCATCGGGCGACCCTGCCGCCAGCTCGGCGTCGGTCGCCTCTTCGACCAAATGGAGGAGGTCGCGACGTCCGCCGGCAGCGGAGGCGGTCACCAGGCGGATGGTCTCGCGGATCCACTCCGGTCGGTCGGGCGGGTTATCCACTACGGTGAGCGGCATCTGCGCGACATAGTGCCTCGTACGTGTGCACAATGCAGCGGAAATAGGCCCGATCGGGCTCATGTGGAGGAACGGCAGGGTGGCCTCGATGACAAAGTCGCAGACCTTGGCAACGCTCGCGGAGAAGACCGGTCTCTCGAAGAAGCAGACAGGTGAGTTCCTGGACGAGCTCAACAACCTCGCGTATCGCGAGGCCAAGAACGGGTTCACGATCCCCGGCCTCGGCAAGCTCGTGATCGTCGACCGCAAGGCCCGGATCGGCCGCAACCCCGCGACCGGTGCGGAGATCAAGATCCCGGCGAAGCGCGTCCTCAAGTTCCGTATCGCCAAAGCGGCGAAGGACGCGACCATGGCGAAGCCCAAGGGCAAGTAGACCGGCCCCAGGGAAGCAGGATCCCAGCACTTATCTGACGCGGGCGAGGTCCGACATCGCATGAGCCGGCCACATCTGGCGGAGCTCTCGGTGAAGGACCTCGCTCTCGTTTCGGAGCTGCGCCTGGAGCTTGCGCCTGGCCTCACGGTGCTCACCGGCGAGACCGGCGCCGGAAAGTCGATGCTCGTTGACGCGCTCCTCGCCGCGACCGGCGGTCGCGTCGCCGCCGGCATGGTGCGTGACGGAGCAGAACGCGCGAAGGTCGAGGCCACGTTCGCAGGCGTCGGTGATGACGAGCTCATTCTTCTCCGCGAGATCCAGCCGGGCCGCGCGCCCGCGCGGATGAACGGCGAGACCGTCCCGCTCGCGAAGCTCGCCGAGCGCGGCGCGGAGCTCGTCGCCATCCACGGTCAGGGCGAGCAGCTCCGTCTCGTCCGCCCGGCGGTCCAGCGCGATCTTCTCGATGCGTTCGGCGCGCACGACCGGCACCGCGATGCAGTGGCGGCTGCGCACCGGGCACTGCTGAACATCCTCGCGGAGCGGGGAGCGCTGGGCGGCGATCCCCGCGAACGCGCCAGGAGACTTGCGCTGCTCGAACACGAGGTGAACGAGATCGACGCGGCCGCGATCGGCGCCGGCGAGGAGGCTGAGCTCAGTGGCGCACTCGCGGTCACGTTGCCCAAATCAGTCCCGGGCGTGGCGCACACCCACGAACCAAGAGGCCCATTGAACTCAAGGATTTGGTTGGCCGAGCACGGGAGCAGCGAGAAGGCGGTGCCGCTTCCACCGGCCAGGGTGATCCCGCCGTCCGGCGAGGCGCTGTAGCTGGAGGTCCCGGCGGTGGAGCACGTCCAGGCCGAGCCGTTCCACCTCAAGATTTCGCTCGGGTTGCAGGACTGGAGCATCGAGATCACGTTCGCTGCGCTCAAGGCGATTCCCGGCCCCGCGGTGAAGGCCGCGGGCCCCGCCAGCTTCCCGCTCCCGTTGATGACCGTGGTCCC
>JANLWM010000087.1:0-2062 GCA_031364525.1 Chloroflexota bacterium
CTCATCAAGATCGCGGGCGGCACGAACGTGTTCGCGACCGCGAAGACGGCCTATCCCACGGTGTCCGGGGAGGAGATCATCCGCACCGACCCGGACGTCATCATCCTCGGGGACGCGTTGTATGGCACGAGCATCGAGTCCATCACGGGCCGGCCCGGCTGGTCGGCGCTCAGCGCCGTCAAGAACAAGCGCGTCTACGCGGGTCAGAGCGTGTTAAGCAGGCCAGGCCCGCGGCTCGGTCAGGCGGCCCAGGAGTACGCGAAGCTGGTCCATCCCGAGCTCTTCAAGTAGGTGCGGGCCGCGCCGGCCATCGTGCTCCTCGCCCTCCTCGTTCCGGTGAGCCTCATCGTTGGGATCCTCGTCGGCGCGGTGCCCCTCGCGCCGGGCGACGTCCTCGGGGCGTTGTTCGGTGGCGGGGACGCCGTGGCAGGCGTGATCGTCCGGGACCTCCGCGCCCCGCGGGTCATCGCCGCTGCGCTCGTCGGCGGGGCGCTCGCAGTGGCGGGCGCGCTCCTGCAGGGCTTGTTCCGCAACCCGCTCGCCGACCCGTACGTCACGGGCACGTCGGCCGGCGGTGCGCTCGGCGCGGTCGCGGTCATCGCGATCGGTGGCGACCTCGAGGGCACTGCCGTTCCCATCGCGGCGTTCGCCGGTGCGCTCGTCAGCGCGCTCGGGGTCTGGCAGCTCTCGCGCCTCGGCGGCCGCACCACCGTGCTCACGCTCCTGCTTGCCGGCATCGTCCTCACCTCATTCGCCGGCGCGATGATCACCCTCCTGCTCTTCGTGAACGACCGGCTGTCGCTCCGCCTCCGGGCGATCCTCGACATCCTCGGCGGCGGTGTCGCGGTGCGGTCGAAGAGCGAGATCGTCGTCGCGGCGATCATCATCGCGCTCGGCGTGACGCTCGCCGTCCTGCTCTCGCGGCGGATCGACGCGTTCGTGTTCGGTGATGAGACCGCGGCGACGCTCGGCGTGGATCCGGAGCGCACGACCATCGCGGTGATCGTCGCGGCCGCTCTCCTGAGCGGTGCCGCCGTCGCGCTTGCGGGCCTGGTGGGGTTCGTCGGGCTGGTCGTGCCGCATGCGCTGCGGCCGATCGTCGGGGCCGGTCACCGCACGCTTGTGATCGCGAGCTTCCTTGCCGGCGCGAGCGCACTCGTCCTTGCGGACACCGGCGCCCGATCGATCATCGCGCCCGCGGAGCTGCCCGTGGGCGTGCTGACCGGGCTCGTGGGCGCGCCGTTCTTCCTCTTCCTGCTCGTGCGTGCCCGTCGACGCGAGGTCGCATGACCGCGCTCGTGGCGCTCGCGGTCGAGGCGGGCTATGGCGCGCGGCGCGTTCTGCGTCGCGTGGACCTCACCCTCGAGCCGGGCGGACTGATCGCGCTCGTCGGCCCGAACGGTGCGGGAAAGTCGACGCTGCTGCGGGCATTCGCGGGCCTGATCCGGCCGACGTCCGGCAGCGTGACGCTCGACGGCGTTGACGTCCTCGGGATGTCACGTGCCGCGCTCGCGTCCCGCATCGCGGTCGTGCCGCAGTCCTTCGACACGCTCTTTCCGTTCACCGTTCGCGAGATCGTGGGACTCGGCCGAAGCGCCCGGCTTGGGCTCCTCGCTTGGCCGACCATCGCCGATAGGGAAGCAGTCGAGCGAGCGATCAGGGACCAGGAGCTCGCGGGCCTCGCCGACCGCAGGGTGGACGCCCTCTCCGGTGGCGAGCGGCAACGGGTCGTCCTCGCGATGGCCCTCGCCCAGGAAGCAAGCGTGCTCCTGCTCGATGAGCCGACGGCGCACCTTGATCCATCCCATCAACGTGGCGTCCTGCTTCGAGTGGCCGAGCTCGCGCGCACCCGCAATGTGGTCACTTTCGCCGTGCTCCACGATCTCAACCTCGCGGCACTTGCGGACCGGGTCGTCGTCCTCGATGACGGGACGGTCGTGGCTGACGGTCCTCCCGCGATGGCCCTCGCCGGTGAGGTCGTCGGGCGCGTCTTTGGTGATGGCCTGGTCGTCAGCCAGCTTGGCGGACGAACGGTCGTTCTTCCGACATGACCTAGAAATGT
>JANLWM010000091.1:0-4002 GCA_031364525.1 Chloroflexota bacterium
CACGAGCAGCCGCTCAAGGGCGCGTTTGGCCACCTCGCGGCGGATGGGGTCGAAGCCGGAGACCACGACGACCTCCGGCGTGTCGTCGATGATGACGTCGACGCCGGTGAGGGTCTCGAGGGCCCGGATGTTCCGGCCCTCGCGGCCGATGATCCGCCCCTTCATGTCATCGCTGGGGAGCGAGACGGAGGTCACCGAGTGCTCGGCGGTGTGCTCGGCGGCGTACCGCTGCAGCGCCATCGTCAGGATGGACCGGGCCTTCTCATCGGCGCGCTCGCGCGCCTCGATCTCGTATTCACGGACCTTCCGGTTCGTGATGTCGCGCATCTCCTCCTCGACACTTTCGAGGAGCAGTCCCTTGGCCTCGTCCTGGCTCAGCCCGGCGACCCGGGCCAGCTCGACGCGCTGCTCTTCCTGGAGCTGCCCGATCTTGGCCCGCTCGTCCTCAAGGGAGACTTCCTTCTCGCTGAGCTTCTTTTCCCTGGCCACGAGCTCGGCTGCCTGGGCGTCGACCTGCTCGTCCTTCTTGTCCAGGCGGCTCTCGTAGCGCTGGAGCTCGGCGCGCCGCTCCCGGTTCTCGAGCTCGGCGCCTTTGGCGATCTTGAGGGCCTCGTCCTTGGCCTCGAGGATGATGTCCTTCTGCTTGGTCCGGGCCTCGGCGAGCAGCCGTTCCGCGGTCGCCCGAGAGTTCGTTTCGCTCGAGAGGGCGATCTGACGGCGCACAAGGAGGGCCACACCGAAGCCGAAGGGCACGGCCAACATGAAGACGATGAGCCCAACGACGATCGTGTCGGGCATGACAGAATTTCCTTTCCGTGTGCCACGTACGCGAAGCCAGCGCCGTTGTGAGGGCGCAGGCCCCCGTCCGCGGAATCGGCGCTCGGGACGGCGTGCCCCGGGCGCCGGGAGTTCACAAGTGTTAAGTGTGGCGAGAATAGCACCGTGACCGTGCCGGAAAGCGAACAGCTCCTACCCGAGCCGCTTCTTGTGGAAATGCTCCGAGAACTCGACGGCTGGCAGCGCGAGGGCCAGGCGATCACCAAGACATTCACCCTGAAGGGCTGGAGGAGCGCGCTTGCGTTCGCCAGCGAGGTCGCCGACGCGGCAGCGGCCGCGGACCACCATCCCGACATCCACATCGAGCGCTACAAGATGGTCAGGATCGTCCTCACGACGCACGTCACGAAGGGCATTTCGCGGGCAGACATCGACCTCGCGAAGGCTATCGATATCATCGACCGAAGCTGATGGCCGGTGTCCTCGTTCTGCACGCATGGTGGGGACTGAACGACGATGTCCGCGCGTACGCCCGCCGTCTGGCAGGTGAAGGCTTCGCCGTCGAAACGCCGGATCTCTACGGCGATGGGCGCGTGGCCACCGAGATCGAAGCGGCCAAGGCCCTGTTGAAGGGCCGCGACACCGATCGCGCGCTTCGCGAGATCGACGCCGCCGCCGGCCGGCTCGCACGGCTCGGTCGATACGCGGTCCTGGGCTGGAGCATGGGCGCAAGCTTCGCCTGGGACCTGGTCGAGCGTCATCCCGGTACTGTCGCGGCGCTCGTCGACCATTACGGGGGCGGCTGGCCGGAGCCGGACGCGACCCTGCCGCCGATCCTCGGACACTACGGCGAGCTAGACGACGATCCGTCCCCGGCGGCGGTCCGCGAGCTCGAGCAGCGGATCAAGGCCGCGTCGCCCGAATTCCATATGTACCCCGGCGCGAAGCACTGGTTCGCCGAGCCGAGCCGGCCGCAGCACGACACGGCCGCAGCGACGATCGCGTGGGATCGCACGGTCCGTTTCCTCACGCAACAGCTCGGGCTCAGCTAGGCCGACCGCTTCCGCGCGGTCCAGATCTCTTCCGCGGGCCATAGCCGCGCCCACTCGGGACTGACGTAGCCGTAATACTCGTGCTTTTTCGACTCGGGTCCTGCGTACACGTCGATGAGCCGCTCGACCTCGAAGCCGCTCCGGTGAAGAAGGTCGATCCAGTCGCCGTGCGCAAGGTGGTACTCGACGCCGACCTCGTCGGGCCACTCATTCCGGTAGAGGCCCTTCTGTGGCCGCATGAGCCGCTCCCCCACGTCGCCGACGTCGGGCGTGCAGAGCATCGCCACGAGCGAGTTCGTCATGAACACGAGCCGACCGCCCGGTCGAAGGAGGCGCGCCGCCTCAGGCACCCAGAGGGCCGGGTCGGCCCACAGCGACGCACCGTACTCGGAGAACGCGAGATCGAATGACCCGTCGGGCAGCGGCACGCGCTCTCCGGGTGCCTCGACCAGCGGGAACCGGATCCCGGTCTCGTCCTGCATCCGCCGTGCGGTCGCGAGCTGGGCCGGCGTCGGGTCGACGCCGACCGGACGCGCGCCGAGCTTTGCGAGGATCGCCGAGAAGTACGCCGTGCCGCAGCCGAGCTCAACGACATCAAGGCCGTGGACGTCACCCAGGGGCGACCCGAGGTCCCCCTCGGTGATCCCGAAGACACCCCACGTTGGCTCGTTCCCCGCCCACGCCCGGGTCGCTCGGGCGTCGAGCGCCTCGACGTTGTTCTTGGTCCACTGCTCGATGTTCCGCGTGATCGAATCAGGCTCCATTCATCACTCCGCTTCAGGCTCTGGACGCGCGATCACTTCTTCGATGACGTCATAGCCGAATCCGCGGGCGGCAAGGTACTGCTGGATCTTGCGCTTCCGTTCGCGCTCTTCCATGCCGAGCCAGCGGGTCATCGGCCTGCGGATCGACGCGCGGGCCCGCTCGAGCTCGGCGCTCGGTTCAGCCTCACCGATGACCTGGTCGATGGTCTCGCGCGCGACGCCCTTCTGCATGAGCTCGCTGACGAGCGCTCGATCTCCCTTTGGCCGGAAGCGCAGGCGCTGCTCGATCCAATAGCGGGCGAACGCTTCATCGTCGATGTACTTCTGCGCGCGCAGCCGTTCGATCGCCGTGTCCTGCGCGATCTCGTCGAACCGCTTCGTGCGGAGATGACGCTTGATCTCCGACACGCTGCGCGGACGCGAGCCGAGGTAGCGGACGGCCGCGTCATAGGCATCGCCGGCCGGAGGGGCGTCGCGTGCGGGCCGGCTAGCTTTCCTCATCCGGGCCGCCGACCGGCACGGCGCTCGACTTCTCGCGGACCTTGCCCTCGACCTCGGCCGCGACGTCGGCGTGGTCGCGGAAGAACTGCTTCGCGTTCTCACGGCCCTGGCCGAGCCGGGTCTCGCCGTAGTTGAACCAGGCGCCGTACTTCGTGACCACGCCGGTGAGAAGGCCCATGTCGACGAGGCCGCCTTCCCGGGAGATGCCCTCGACCGCGAGGATCTCGAGCTCGGCGATGCGGAACGGCGGCGCGACCTTGTTCTTCACGACCTTGACCCGCACCCGGCGGCCGATCACGTCCGTGCCGTTCTTGATCTGCTCGATCGGCCGCACATCGAGGCGGACCGACGCGTAGAACTTCAGCGCCTTGCCACCAGTAGTGGTCTCAGGTGATCCGAACATCACCCCGATCTTCTCGCGAAGCTGGTTGATGAAGATGACCGTGGTCTTCGTCTTCGAGACGGTGCCGGTGATCTTGCGGAGGGCCTGGCTCATGAGCCGGGCCTGCAGGCCCATGTGCGACTCGCCCATCTCGCCTTCGATCTCCGCCTTTGGGACGAGTGCCGCCACGGAGTCGATGACCACGAGGTCGATCGCGCCGCTCCGGACGAGCGTGTCCGCGATCTCGAGGGCCTGCTCGCCGTTGTCCGGCTGCGAGATGAGGAGCTCATCGGTGTTCACACCGCAGATCCGGGCCCAGCCCGGGTCGAGCGCGTGCTCCGCGTCGATGAAGGCGGCGGTCCCGCCGCCTCGCTGCACGCCGGCCACGGCATGCAGGGCCAAGGTGGTCTTGCCTCCGGCCTCGGGGCCGTAGATCTCGACGACCCGGCCGCGCGGGTAGCCACCGACGCCGAGGGCCAGGTCAAGCGCCAGCGAGCCGCTCGGGATGCTCTCGATCTGCTCGTCG
>JANLWM010000101.1:0-3340 GCA_031364525.1 Chloroflexota bacterium
GCTGTACCACCTCGGGCTCGACGCGACGCGACCGGGTGGGGGCAAGCGGATGCGACCCCTCATGTGCGTCCTGGTCTACGAGGCCCTGGCCGGCGCCGCCCAGAACGTGCTTCCGGCCGCGGCGGCGCTCGAGCTCCTGCATAACTTCACGCTCATCCACGACGACATCGAGGACCAGGACCCCACCCGCCACCACCGCCCGACGGTGTGGTCCGTCTGGGGGGTGCCGCAGGCGATCAACACCGGTGATGGGATGTATGCGACATCGCGCCTCGCCGTCCAGCGGCTGCGAGAAGGTGGCTTCCCGGCCGACCGGATCCTCGACTTCGCGTGCCTCATCGACCAGGCGTGCGTGCGGGTCTGCGAGGGGCAATTCCTGGACATCAGCTTCGAAAGCCGCACCGACGTGACCGTGGAGCGCTATCGCTCGATGGCCGCCAAGAAGACCGGCGCGCTGATCGCGGCCTGCGCGGAGGGGGCCGCGGTGCTCGCGACCGACGACCCGCAGGTGCGGGCATCGCTCGCCCGATTCGGCGATGGCTTCGGCCAGGCATTCCAGGCCTACGACGACCTCCTGGGCATCTGGGCCACCACCGAACGCACCGGCAAGGTCGAGATGAACGACCTCGCGAAACGCAAGAAGACGCTCCCTGTGGTCATGGCGTTCGAGAAGGCCTCGGCGCGCGTGCGGGCCGAGCTCGACACGCTGTTCGAGCCGCCGGCTCCTCTCTCTACGGAGTCGGTCGGGCGCATCCGCGAGATCATCGATGAGCTCGGCACGCGCGAGCAGCTCGAGCGCGAGATCGAAACGCATCGCACCCAGGCCCTCCACGAGCTCCGAAGCATCGCAGCGCTCGCGGCCGCCGACGAGCCACTGATGCTGCTCGAGCAGCTGGTGGCATCTGCCACCGGCTCCAGCGAGCCTGGTCGCGAGCGGCACCCTCTAGCATCGCGCCCATGACCGAACCCGCGATCCACGCCCCCGGCGGCATCATCTATGAGCCCGGAGAGCGCGTGCTCGCGGTCGGTAGGCCGTTCGCATGGTGGGTCCTGCTCGTCGGCCTCGAGCTCGCGCTCCTGATCGTCGCGGCCGTCGCCGCGTCGCAGGGCCAGCAGGTCGTCGCGTACGCCGCCCTCGCCGCGGTGTTCGTGGCGCTCTTGTACCTGATCAGCGGGTACCTGCAGTGGACCACCCGGGTCTGGGTACTGACCGACCGCCGGGTCATCGCAAAGAGCGGCATCCTCAATCGGACGCAGGCCGCGGTGCTCCTGGAGCGCGTCCAGGACGCAAGCCTGACCAGGCCGTTCCCGGCGTCGCTCATCGCTGACTACGGGATCCTTCACCTCGAGTCGGCAGGGATCCACTCCGCGGCGCTCGTCACGGAGGGACTGAACGAGATCGCGATCACCGGCGCGAGCCACTTCTACGCACAGCTGACCGACGCGCTGACGCCGGGGCGCTGACGCCCCGGCCTCCGGGCTACCGGGGAAGGCGGTCGGGAAGGAAGGCGTCCGGAAGCAGCTCCGCGAGGGTCGTGACCTTGCGCAGCCCGCCGGTCGTCGCGAGCACGACGCGCAGCTCGGGCGAGAACTCCGCAAGCACCTGACGGCATGCCCCGCACGGCGACGGGAGCTTGTCGTCGTCGATGACCACGGCGATCGCATCCCAGTCCTTGGTCTCGCCCGACGCGATCGCCGCGAACGCGGCGCAGCGCTCCGCGCAGACCGTCAGGCCATAGGAGACGTTCTCAACGTTCGCGCCTGAGTGGATCTTGTTCCGCTTGGTCCGGATGGCCGCGCCGACCTTGTATTTCGAATAGGGCGCGTAGGCCCGGGCGCGGGCAAGGGACGCCACGCGGATCAGGTCCTCGTCGCCCGGGGGCAGCGTCATACCCGCAGCTCCGACCCCGCTGGCTCTCGGATGACCCGGATCCGGCCGATCCGCCGGCCGTCGATGCTCTCGACCACGAACTTCACGCCGCTCCGCTGGATGGTCTCCCCGACCTTCGGCAACCGGCCGAGCTCGTGGGTCACGTAGCCACCGAGCGTGTCGAACTCCTCTTCGCCCTCGCTGTCCTCGAGCGCGAACGTTTCCTTGACCTCCGAGAACGGGACCCGCGCATCCATGAGCGCCTCGTGCTCCGAGACCGGGAGCACGAGCTCCTCATCGACGTCGTACTCGTCGCGGATCTCACCGACGATCTCCTCGACGAGATCCTCGATCGTGACGAGACCGGCCGTGCCGCCGTACTCGTCAACGACGATCGCGATGTGCACCTTGTCCTTCTGCATCTCACGGAGGAGCTCGTCCACCTTCTTCGTCTCGGGAACGAACTGCGCGGCGCGCAGGAACGGCCGGATCGTGACGCTCTCGTGCCGGGCCAGGCGGCGGAACAGATCCTTGACGTACAGCACGCCGATGATCTGGTCCGGCGAGCCCTCATACACCGGGATCCGCGAGTGCCCGGCGGACACGACCGTCTCGAGCAGCTGCTCGGGCGGCGTGTTCACGTCGATGGCCGTGATGTCGGGACGCGGGACCATCACCTCGTGCACCTTCTTCTCGCCGAGCGCGAAGACCGAGTGGATCATCTGGCGTTCACCCGTGTCGAGGACTCCCTGTTCCTCGCCGGTCTCGATGAGGGCCTTGATGTCCTCCTCGCTGACGAGCGTCCCTTCCTGGGGGTTCGCACCGAAGGGCGCCGTCACCACTCGGGTCAGGAAGAACAGCGCGGCGACGAGTGGCCGAGTGAGCCAGGTGATCAGCTCGAGCGGGAACACCATCAGCAGCAGCACCTGCTTGGCGTGGCGGACGCCGATGGAGCGCGGCACGAACAGCCCGAACAGCACGGCCACGAGCGACAGCACCGCGACCGTGACAACGACCGCACCGACGTCACTGAAGGCGGCTGCGATGCCGACGAACCGAAGCAGCTCGGACAGGCGCGGCGCGATGAACGCGGCCGCGATCCCCGAGAACGCGAAGATCGCGAAGAACTCGATGACTTGGATGGCCGCGAGGTATCGCACCCGGCGCTCCCCCATCCGACCGGCCCGCACGCCCCGGCGCCCGCCGGCGACGAGCTCCTCGACGAGCTGGGGGCGGCGGATCGCGTGAAGCGCCGCCTCGCACATCGACATGATCGCGAGGACGAACACGAGGACCAGCTCGACGATGAGCAGCTGCCAGGCGTCCATTACGGCTTCGCCTTCTTCACCGGTCGCACGGCCTTCTTGATCGCGCGCGCGGGCATGCCGACGGCGAGCATCCCCGCCGCGACGTCCTTCGTGACGACGGCCCCGGCACCGGTCACTGCGCCCTCACCGATCGTGATCGGCG
>JANLWM010000157.1:0-2453 GCA_031364525.1 Chloroflexota bacterium
GACACATAGCCGTCGAGCGCCGGGAGTTGCCCGACGAGCGTGCGCACGAGCGTGGTCTTGCCAGCGCCATTCGCACCGACGACACCGATCCGCGCGCCGCGTTCCACCCGCAACGGTGGCGTGCGCACGACCACGCGGTCACCGTGCCCGACCGCGAGCGGCGTCGTCTCGAGCACGGTCGCGCCGGCCAGGTGTGCCGCGTCGAGCGTCCAGCCGTGCTGGGCGTTCTGCAGCGGTGCATCGATCCGCTCCAGACGAGCGAGCTGCTTCGCGCGACCGCGCGACTGCTTCGACCGCTGGCCGGCCCGGAACCGGTCGATGTACTCCTCGGTCTTCGCGATCTGCTCCTGCTGGCGCGACGCCGCCTTCGACAGCGCCGCGTCGCGGTCGGCGCGCTGCCTTGCGTACTGCGAGTAGCCGCCGCGGTACTCGACGACCTTCGAGCCCTGGCCCGCGGGCTCGAACGACAGCGTGCGCGAGGTGACCTTGTCGAGGAACCAGCGGTCGTGCGAGCTGGTGAGCAGCGTGAAATCTTGCTCCACAAGAAACTTTTCCAGCCACTCGAGCGCGGCGATGTCGAGGTGGTTCGTCGGCTCGTCCAGTAACAGCAGGTCGGGGTCATCCAACAGCAGGCGGGCGAGGCCGAGCCGGGTGCGCTCACCACCGGACAGCGTGCGCACCTCGCGGCCGCGCAGCGGATCGAGTCCGAGCCCCGAGAGCACCCGGCCAAGGGTCGCCTCGAAGTCGTATCCGCCGGCGTGCTCGAAGTGATGCTGCGCGTCGGCGTAGCGCTCCAACAGCTCAGGGTCGCCGCTCGCGAGCTCGTGCTCCATGGTGCGCAGGGCCTGCTCGAGCTCCGCGAGATGGGCCGCTGCACCGCGAGCGTGCTCCTCGACCGTGCCGTCCACATCCACGAGAAGCTCCTGCTGGAGGAACCCGACGCGGGTGCCGCGCGCGAGGGCGACCGACCCGCTATCGGGCGCGTCGAGACCGACGACGATCCGCAGGAGCGTCGACTTGCCGGTGCCGTTGGGACCGATCAGGCCCGCCCGATCACCATGGGCCAGGTTGAAGCTCACATCGCTGAACAGCACCCGGTCGGCGAAGCGGCGACCGGCAGCCTGGACCGACAGGACGCTCATCGCGCGGCCAGCTTCCGTGGGGCCCGCTGGCAGCGCGGGCAGTGGTAGGTGCTGCGGCCGCCGATGACGCTCCGGGCGATCGACGCGGCGCAGCGGTCGCACGGTTGCCCCGCGCGGTCATACACGACGAACTCCTTCTGCATGCCGCCCTTCTTCCCGCTGCTGTCGCGATAGTTCCGAAGCGTCGAGCCGTGGAGGCGGATCGCCTTTCGGAGCACCCAGGTGATCGCTTCTCGCAGGCGGGCGACCTCGGCGGCGTCGAGCGACCCTGCCGAGCGCAACGGATGGATCTTCGCGCGCCAGAGCGCCTCGGAGGCGTAGATGTTCCCGATGCCGGCCACGCCGCGCTGATCCAGCAGGAGCGGCTTGATGGCGGCGCGGCGCCGGCGACGGAGGAACGAGCGCAGCCACGCGGCAGTGAACGAGCGTGACAACGGCTCGCGGCCCATCGCGAGGTGGAGCGGCGCCTTGATCGTGCGATCCCCGCCGGCGTCATCGCCCGCGATCTCCGCGGTATCCACGAGGGCCATCCGGCCGAGCTTGCGCATGTCGACGTAATCGAGGGCCGTCCCGTCCGTGAAGGTGAACGTCGCGCGGGTGAAGCGCTCGGGGGCGGCATCCCCCAGCTCCTTGAAGGTGAAGCGACCGGTCATCCGCAGGGACGTGCAGAGCGCGTCGCCGCCGTCCAACCCGAAGACGACGAGCTTGCCTCGGCGCCGCACGGCCTCGATACGCCGACCCGCCAGGCGTGCGGCCACGAGCGGGACCGGCTCGGGCTCGGTGATGCGCCCCCAATCGGACGCGAACGCAGCGATGGTCCGGCCGGTCACGAGCGCCGCGAGCTGTCGGGCGATGGTCTCCACCTCCGGGAGCTCAGGCATGAGCGGGCTGCGCCAGGGGCGTCATCTCGTCCCAGTTGTCACCGGAACGGATGTCCACGACCAGTGGCACGTCCATCGCGTACGCGGTCGACATCTCGTGGCGCGCGACGTCGGCGAGCTCATCCATTCGATCGCGCGCGACCTCGAACACCAGCTCGTCGTGGACCTGAAGCACCGCGCGGGCCCACTCCGCGCCACGCAGCCGGTCGTGCACCTTCACCATCGCGATCTTCATGATGTCGGCCGCGGTCCCCTGGATCGGCATGTTGATCGCCATCCGCTCCGCCGCCTGCCGAACCTGGCCGTTGGGCGACCGGATCTCCGGCAGGTAGCGCCGCCGTCCGATCAGCGTCTCAGCGTACCCCTGCTTCTTCGTCGTCTCGATCGTGCGCGAGATGTAGTCCTTCACCCGCGGATACTTGCCGAAGTA
>JANLWM010000159.1:0-8552 GCA_031364525.1 Chloroflexota bacterium
GCGGCGCCTCATCGTGCACAGCGATCGCTCCGCGCAGTGGCTCGATCTGCTCAGCCGCGAGCGAACGAAGATGGACAAGATCCCGCTGCTCGCCATGCCGCTCGAAGACACCGAGCTGCCGCGCGACCGCACGGAGCAGCTGGCGCTCCGGCGGAAGCTCGGACTCCCCGAGGACCGGTTCATCTTCGTGTCCCCCGGGTTCTTCTTCCGTCGCAAGCGATTCATCGAGGTCATCGAGGCTGCGCCCAAGGACACGGTCGTCGTGCTGTCCGGGACCGAGTCGCATTGGGACCGCGGGTACCTCGAGGAGGTCCAGCGGTACGTCGCCGACACGGGCGCGACGAACGTCATCATCAACACCGACTACGCGACGATGGGGCAGTACATCGTGGCCTCGGATGCGCTGGTCCTCTATTACGAGGACATCTTCCAGAGCGCCGTGGCGGCACAGGCCGTGTGGGCCGGACTGCCGTGCATCTACAGCGACATCAAGGGGTTCCAGCTGTACCGCGGGGCGGGGCTCTTCGCGAAGGACGACGCCGAGCTCCGCCGCGCGATGGAGGACATGCGCGATCCGGCGACGTACGAGCGCCTCCGCCGCGAGGTCGCGGTGTTGGGCGACCTCCTGTCGCCGGAGCGGAACGCGCCGCGCTACCTCGTCCGCACGTGACCCGGACGTGACGGGCAAGATCCTCGTCGTCGTGCAGCGGTACGGCGATGAGGTGGTCGGCGGATCCGAGGCGCACGCCCGGATGCTGGTGGACCGTCTCGCGCTCCGGCGTGAGGTCGAGGTCGCGACGACGAACGCCATCGACTACTGGACCTGGGCGCCGCACTACCCCGCCGGCACGGCGGTCGTCGGCGGGGTGAAGGTCCACCGGTTCGCGGTCGAGCGGGGCCGGAGCGCGGATTACAAGGACATCGAGCGCATCGTGATGCTCGAGAAGCACACCCTCGCCGACGAGTGGGCCTGGATCGAGAAGCAGGGTCCGTACTGCCCAGGTCTGCTCGACCACCTGCACCGGCACGGCACCACGTACGCCGCGGTCATCTTCTACACGTACATCTACGGGCCGACGGTCCTTGGACTGCCGCTCGTCCCCGATCGGGCCATCCTCATTTCGACAGCGCACGACGAGGCCGCCCTCACGCTCGCGCCGTACCGCGCGCTGTTCCATCTGCCACGGGCCATCGGGTTCCTCACGCCGGAGGAGCGCACGCTCGTCCGGCGCACCTTCCGGAACGAAGAGGTGCCCGACGAGGTGCTCGGCACCGTGCTCGAGCCGGCGGGCGCCGGCGATGCCCAGGCGTTCCGCGACCGCTACGGCATCACCGGCCGGATGTTCGTGTACCTGGGTCAGGTGTCCGAAGGGAAAGGCGTTGACGATCTCGTCGCGTGGTGGGTCGCCGCAAAGCCGGAAGCGACGCTCGTCCTCGCTGGCGCGGTGCGCATGCCGATCCCGGAGAGCGCGCAGGTGCTGGCGCTCGGCCGCGTGTCCGAGCGCGAGAAATGGGGAGCCCTCGCCGCAGCGGATGCGCTCATCCTGCCGTCGCGGTTCGAGAGCCTGGGCATCGTGCTCCTGGAGGCGTGGCAGAGTGGGACGCCCGTCATCGTCCGCGCCGACAACCCGGTGACCGCCGGCCAGGTCGCGCGGTCCGGGGGTGGCTGGACCTACGCGTCGGACGATGAGCTGGCGGCGGCCGTCCGCGGCGCCGAGCGTGAGCGCGGCGAGCGTGGACAGGAGTGGGTGACCAGTGAGTACACCGGGGCCCGGTTCGACGAGCGCCTCGACCGGCTCATCGGCTGGGCATCGCGATGACCCCCTCATGAGCACGGACGGCAAGCTCCTTGTCGTGGCCCAGCGCTACGGCGACGTCGCCGGCGGCGCGGAGTGGCATGCCCGCGAGCTCGTGAAGCACCTCGCTCCGTTCTTCCAGATCAAGGTCGCGACGACGACGGCCAGCGACTACTGGACGTGGAAGAACGACCTTCCGATCGGTGAGGAGCTCGTCGATGGCGTCACCGTCCGGCGCTTTCCGGTCGACCGCGGCCGGGCACGCGACTTCCGGCGATGGGAGCGCGCAGCGTTCGATCCGGGCCGCTCGCTCGAGGACGAGCGCCGGTTCATCGAAGCGCAGGGGCCGGTCGTGCCGGAGCTGCTCGAGTACGTTTCGAGCCACGTCACCGACTACGACGCCGTCCTCTTCTTCACGTACATCTACTACCCAACGGCATACGGGATCAGCCTCGCGCCTGACCGGGCGATCCTCGTCCCCACCGCGCACGACGAGCCCGCGCTCGCGTTGACGTCCTACCGCCGCGTCTTCCACGTGCCGAGAGCCATCGCCTACAACACGGCCGAGGAGCGCGCGATGGTCGAGGCGCGCTTCCACAACGAGCGCGTGCCGAACGAGATCGTCGGAGTGGGAGTCGATCGGCCCGCGGATATCTCGGGCGACCGCTTCCGCAAGGGCTTCGCGATCGACGGACCGCTGCTCCTCTATGTCGGCCGCGTCGTCGAGAGCAAGGGCTGCGATCAGCTGTTCCGGGACTTCGCGCGCTGGAAGGACGACGGCAACGGGCACCGCGGGACGCTCGTGGTCATGGGCCGCTCCGAGATGGCCATCCCCACGCGATCGGACATCAAGCATCTCGGGTACACGTCGGACACGGACAAGTGGGATGCCTACGACGCCGCTGATGTCTTCGTGATGCCGAGCCGCCTCGAGAGCCTCTCCATCGTCGCGCTCGAAGCCTGGTCGGCCGGGAAGCCGCTGCTCTGTCACGCGGGGTCGGCGGTGCTGCGGAGCATGTCGCGGCGATCGGGCGGGGGACTCTTCTATCGCGACTACGACGAGTTCGGCGCGCTGCTCGATCTGCTCCTCGAGGACGCCGGTCTTCGCGCCATGCTCGGCGCCGGTGGCCGCTCGTTCGTGGAGCGCACCTACACCTGGCCCGTGGTCGTCGAGAAGTACCGTGACCTCATCGCCGAAGTGAAGGCCCGCAACAGCTAGAAAAGGAAAAGGCCCCGGTCTCCCGGAGCCTCCTTCCTACAGCGTCGCGATCTACGGGGTGCGGGTCATGGTGAGCGTCGGCGTCGTCCCGCCGGTCACCGGCACCGAGATGAGCGACCGGTACGCGGGGTGCTGGACCGTGAAGGCCCACTGGCTTCCCGCCGGCAGGTCCATCGCGACAAAGCCGGTCGAGTCGCTGATGTAGTGCGCCGGAGGACAGCCAGCCGGAGGGCCGGTGTACACACAGGCCCCTACGACGGGCTGGCCGCTCGTCGCATCGACGAGTCTCGCGCCGAACCGTGCGAAGCTCGGCGGTACCGGTCCTGACGCGTTCGTGATGACCGGGCCGGGGAAGTTCGGTGCGGGTGTCCCGGCCGGCGTCGGCGTCGGTGTCGGTGTGGGAACCGGTGTGGCGGTCGGTGCGACCGTTGGTGCCTGGGTCGGCGTCTGCGTCGGCGCCTCGGTCGGCGCTTGGGTGGCGGCCTGGGTCGGCGCAGCGGTCGCAGTTGCTGCCGCGGTCGGGGCCGGTGTCTCCGTCGCGGCGGCCGTTGCTGTGGGAGCCGCGGTGGTCGGCGCGGCCGTGGTCGTCGGTGCGGCGCTTGTCGCGGCAGCGCTCGCTGACGGTGACGCGGCAGTCAATTCGCCGCTGGTGCCGCTGTTGACCGTTCCGCCGGTACCCGTATTGCCGCAGGCGATCAGGGCCCCGAAAGCCAGGAGCCCGACCGCGGTCGTCGCGATGACCGTTCTCATGTAGATAACGCCCTCCACTCAGTGAACCCCGGGAATGCCCTCATGTTATGGGGAGGAGGACTGCTAGGTTTCCGGAAGCGGTGATCGACCTTCCGTTCGACCCCGATTTGGTACTCGGACCGTTCCGCACGACGTGGCATTCCCTGTTCGGGGTCCTCGCCATCCTTGCCGGTTCGGCTCTGGGCATCCGGCTCATCGGGGACCGCGTCCGTTTCGCGGACAGATACGCGGTGGCCCTCGCGGCCGTCTTCGGTGGACTGGTGATGTCGCGCGTCTTCCACGTCGTCGATGCGTGGGCGGTCCTCTACGCGCGCGATCCGTTGGCCGTGCTCGTCGTGTGGAACGGCGGGGCCTCGATCACCGGCGGGATCGTCGGAGGCGTGATCGCGCCACTGTTCGTCACCCGGTCCCGTCACCTTCCGGCCGGCGTGATCTTCGATCGCGGCATCCTCGGAGTGCCGTTCGGCATGGCGATCGGTCGTATCGGTGACCTCGTCAACGGCGAGCATTGGGCCCGAGCGTGCGGCGGGGTCTCGTGGTGCGTGCGCTACACGAATACGAACAGCCCGGGCCAGCGCGAGTACGTGCATCCGGCGGTCGGGTATGAGCTGCTCTGCGACCTCGTGATCCTTGCGATCCTCGTCGCGCTGCTGCGGTGGACCGACCGGCAGCGCCGTCATCCGCACCTTCCGTTCGTGTTCCTGGGGCTGTACGGGGTGGCCCGGCTGGCGCTTGGTGCCTACCGGCTGGACCCGCTGTTCGCGGTCGGTCTCAGTCAGGCCGAGCTGGTGTCGATCGCCTTCATCGCGATATCGGTCGGTGCGCTGGCATGGCTCAGGAGGGCCGGACCCGAACCGGTCTAGCCCCACCTAGAGTGGTCTGGTGAGGAACGGCCCCGGTCGCGGCGACTGGGGGAGCATCGACTGGTCGCGCGTCGACCTTCCGGGATTGCGCAGGACCAGTGGCCCGCGGCGTCCCCGGAACCGCGTCACCTCACTCATCACGATCGTCGTGCTCGCGGTCTTCCTCCTCCCGCTCATCTTCGGTCCGCTCGTCGGCTTCCTGACCGATCTCCTGTGGTTCCGGAGCCTCGGCCTCGAAGACGTCTTCCTCCGGCGCTACACCGCCGGCTTCTACGCGTTCCTGCTGTTCCTGGTCGCGTTCTTCGTCCTCGCGCTCCCGAACCTGTACTTCGCACTCCGCCCCCAGGTCCCGCGGATCGTCGTTGACGCGGCCGCACAGCGTCGCACCGGCGCGTTCGCGCTGACCCTTCGGCTCATGCCGCTGCTGCTCGTCCCGGCGTTCTTCTTCGGGCTGGCCGGAGGCGACGAGTGGGACAACCTCCTTCGCTGGATCAACGCGGTGCCGTTCGGCACCACCGATCCGGTGTTCGGTCGCGACATCGGCTTCTACTTCTTCACCCTGCCGGTCCTCGAGTTCCTGCGCGGCTGGCTCCTCGCGGCGGTCATCCTCATTGCGATCGGCGTCATCGCGCTCTACGTGGTGCGCGGCGTCATCGGCGTCGCGACCGCGCCGCTCGCGGGTGCCGACATCATCGTCTCCGCCCGCAACGCGCTCGCGCTCGCGCGTCCCGCCCGGAGCCATCTCTCGATCCTCGGCGGGCTGTTCCTCGCCCTCGTTGCCTTCGGCTATGTCCTGGATCAGGCGGCACTCCTCTTCCGCAATGAGGGCGTGCTCAACGGCGCGGGCTACGCGAGCATCAACGCGCGGCTGCCGGCGCTGCAGATCCTGACCGTCCTCGTGGCCATCGCCGCGGTCGTGATGTTCGTGAACGCGTTCCTCCGGACCATCTGGATCCTCGCCGGAGCGCTCGGCCTGTGGCTCATCGCGTCGGTGCTGCTCCTTGGGATCTATCCCTCGCTCATCGACCGATTCGTCGTATCGCCGGACCAGCTCAACAAGGAGCGGCCGTACATCGCGAGGAACATCGAAGCGACCCGGGCCGCGTATGCGCTGACGACCGTGGAAGAATCCGCGATCGATGTGGCCAACGATCCGTCGGAGGCCGAGGTCCGGCGCCAGCTCGCTGATACGACGAGCGTTCGCCTCTGGGACTACCGGCCGCTGCTCGCCGCCTACCAGCAGCTTCAGGCGCTGCGCCAGTACTACCAATTCAACGACGTGGACGTGGACCGCTACGTCATCAACGGGAACGAGACGCCGGTCATGCTGTCGGCGCGCGAGCTCCAGACCAATTCGCTCCCCGCGGCGGCGCAGACGTGGGTGAACAAGCACCTCTATTACACCCACGGCTTCGGCGCGGTCATGACGCCGGTCGGATCGGTCGGGACCGAGGGCCGGCCCGGCTTCGTGCTCCAGGACATCCCGCCGGTGGGCCAGCCGAAGATCGACGAGCCGCGGATCTACTACGGCGAGCTGACCAACGACTACGTCATCGTCGGCACGAGCCAGGACGAGTTCGACTACGCCCAGGAGCCGAAGGACGCCACCACGCGCTTCAGCGGCGGCGGCGGGATCGGCGTGTCCGGCCTGTGGGACCGGCTGCTGTTCGCATTGCGCTTCGGCGACCTGAACCTGCTCATCTCGTCGCAGCTCTCGGGGTCGGGGTCACGGCTGCTCTTCCACCGCCAGATCAGCCAACGCGAGGAGCTGATCGCCCCGTTCCTGACCTATGACCCCGATCCGTATCTGGTGATCGCCGACGGCAAGCAGTTCTGGATCAACGACGCCTACACGACCGGCGAGCGCTACCCCTACAGCGAGCGCTACGGATCGGGCGGCCGCACGTCGAAGATCCCGGTCCGGAACATCAACTACATCCGCAACAGCGTGAAGGTCGTCACCAATACCTACGACGGCTCGATCACGTACTACGTCGTCGACGATCAGGATCCCGTGCTGCGGACCCTGCGCAACATCTACCCGTCGCTGTTCAAGCCGATCGCGCAGATGCCGCAGTCGCTGCAGGTCCACCTGCGTTACCCGGAGCAGCTGTTCAACGTCCAGACCCAGATCTTCGCGACGTACCACATGACCGATCCCGACAACTTCTACAACCGGAACGATGCGTGGAAGATCGCGACCGAGATCTTCAATCAGGGCAGCGCGCCGCAGCCCATCGAGCCCTACTACGTGACCGCGCAGCTCCCGGGCTCGACGAAGCGCGAGTTCGTGCTGTTCGTCCCGATGACGCCGGCCGGCGGCCAGCGCGACAACATGGTCGCTTGGATCGCGGGCCGGGCCGATCCGTCCGACTACGGCAAGCTTCGCGTGCTTCGCCTGCCGCAGACCCGCGCGATCTTCGGCCCGCTGCAGATCGAGGCCCGGATCGCGGCTGATGCGACGATCCGCCAGCAGACTTCGCTGCTGTCCCTTGGCGGAGGGGCGACGGTCATCTACGGCAACCTCATCGTCCTGCCGGTGGGTGACTCGTTCCTCTACGTCGAGCCGCTGTTCGTCCAGGCGAACAACGGGAAGTTCCCCGAGCTCCAGCGGGTGATCCTCGCGACGCAGGACCGCATCGCGATGGCCGACACCTTCGCGAACGCGCTGACGGCGCTCTTCGCAGGCGCGCCGAACACGACGACGCCGCCTCCGGCGCCATCCGCTTCACCGGCCCCCGGCGGATCGCCGCGGCCGTCGACGACACCGTCGAACGCCACGGTCGCTCAGCTCGTGAAGAGCGCGTCGGATCACTACGCGAAGGCCCAGGCCGCCCTCAAGAACAGCGACTTCGCGACCTACGGGCAAGAGCAGAAGGCTCTCGAGGACGACCTCGCCAAGCTTCGTGCGCTCACGGGCCAATGACGCGGCGATCCTCGCCGGCCTCTTCTGGTGCGCCGGCGGGATCGACCTCAACGCACCGCAGCTCGACCGCGTGGTCGCACTCATCGTGGGAGCTGCCCTTCTCTTCCTGAGCGTGCGCGGCCGCGACGTCGGCCTGCTCGTCGCGGCCTACGCGGTCTTCATCGCGTACTCGGAACGGCTGTCGCGGATCCCGTTCCTCGACGGCAGCGACGTGCTCCGCGCGACGCAAGAGGCCATCGTCAATCTGCTGCAGGGCCTCAACCCGTACACCGTCCCCCTGACCTCCACGATCCCGCCAGGGTCGCCGCTCGTCTATCCGCCTGGCGAGCTCGTCTGGTATCTCCCTGCGCATCTCGTGTTCGGTGACCTGACCCGCGTCGATACATGGGCCGGCATCCTCACCACCGCGGCGATCGCCGCGGTGGGGGCGCGGGCGGGTTGGGATCGGGTCGCGCTGCCGGCGATGCTGTATGCGACCTGGGGCATCGGCGCATTCCGCGCGATCGACGGGTCCAACGACGTCTCGGCCGCGTTCATGGCGGTGCTCGGTCTCGCGCTGCTCGTGTTCGCGGACCGCTCGACGCGGTTCGGACGCGTCTGCTTCGTCCTCTCCGCGATCGCGCTCGGCTGGGCCGTCGCGTTCAAGCAATTCGCCGTCGTGCTGCTCCCGCTCGTACTGCGGCACCTTGCCGTCGCCGGTCGGGACTGGCGCCGGTACGGCCTCATCAGCCTCGTGACCATCGCTGTCTTCGTCCTCCCGTTCCTCCTCTGGGATCCCGGCGCGTTCCTCTCGCAGCAGGTGGCCACGATCACCTTCCACCAGGAGGTGTGGGGCGCGAACCTGCCGGCGCTGCTCCAGCGGTACGTCGACATCGACGGGTTCCTGCCCGCGTTCTTCGCCGCCGAGATCCTGGTCACGCTCACCGCGCTCGCGATCGGGCTGCGCGCGCGCATCCCGACGATCGGCGTCGCGACCCTCGCGGCCTGCGGCGTCATCC
>JANLWM010000232.1:0-1803 GCA_031364525.1 Chloroflexota bacterium
CGGACACGACCACGTCGGGGCGGGCGGCCAGGATGGCCGCGACCTTCTGGCGTTGGAGCTCCCCCGCGACCTCAGGATGGGTGAGGTTGTAGATCCCGGCGCTCCCGCAGCACCGCTCGGCATCGGCGATCGGAACGATCGTCGTGTTCGGCAGCGCGTCAAGCAGCAGGCGTGGCTCCCGGCGGATCCTCTGGCCGTGGGCGAGGTGACAGGCGTCCTGGTAGACCACGCGGATCGGCCGATCGGGGCCCCTGCTCAGCGCCGATGGCGCGACTGCCTCCGACGCATCGAGCACCCGGGTGCCGAACGCCAGCGCGCGAGCGGCCCAGGCGGGATCGCCGGCCAGCACCTCGCCGTACGCCTTGAGATGGGCTCCGCAGCCCGCGGCGTTGACGACGATGGGCGCGCCGCTACCGGAGAACGCGTCGATGTTGAGGCGCGCAAGCTCGCGGGCGGTGTCGCCGTCACCGGCGTGCGCGTGCAGCGCGCCACAGCAGGTCTGCTCCGCGCATGCCGAGACGCGCCTGCCGCTGCGCTCGAGCATCCGGACCGTCGCGCGTTCGGTCTCGCCGAACGCGGTGCGCATGATGCACCCAGCGAAGAAATAGGTGTCCGCGTCCGCGCGCTCGACCGGACGGTACGGCGTGCCTTCGGCCTTCATGGCAAGCGCCTCCATCGCGGCGAGGCGGACCGGCAGAAGGCGCGTCGCGCGCACGACGCGTTGTGCGCCGCTCCGCACATATAGGTCGAGGAGCCGGGTGGCGACGCGAAGCCGGCCCTGACGCGTGATCGTCCTGAGCCCGATCCGCCGGACGGCGTTGGCGACGGCTCGAGGCGCCTCGCGCTCGCGCAGCTCCTCGCGCGCGCCCTCCATGATCCGCCCGAATGGCACGCCCGACGGGCAGGCTGTCTCGCAGGCGCGGCAGACGAGGCACGCCTCGAGATGACCGGCCACCGAGTCGTCCACGGGTCCGGTCGAGGTGACCATCTGGCGGATGAGCTGCACCCGGCCACGAGGTGAATCCGCCTCGTCGCCGAGGACCCGGTACGTCGGGCAGTCGTTCAGGCAAAGACCGCACGAGATGCAGGTGGCGAGGTCCGCCGATCGCACGTGCGCGGACACATTCAGGGGCGCGGTCTGAGTGGAGATGTCCCTACGATACCGGCACCCATGACGAGCCAGACGAGCAACACCGCTCAGTCGATCGCGTCGCGGTTGCGCACGGTGCTGCCGCACGACCGGGTGATCGACGATCCCGCGACGCTCGAGCCCTACGCGTATGACGCGTCGTTCTGGTCGCTCCGGATGCAGCGACGTCCGGATGTCGTCGTCGTTCCGGAGAGCACGGCTGATGTCGTGGCCGCGATGCGCGTCGCAGCGGAGACCGGCACCCCGATCGTTCCGCGCGGGGCGGGCACGGGGCAGACCGGAGGCGCGGTCGCCTCGCGTGGGGGGATCGTCGTGTCGTTCGCGAAGATGCGGCGGATCCACGAGATCGACCGGCCGAATCTCCAGGCGGTGGTCGAACCGGGCCTGGTCTTCGCGGACCTGCAAGCGGCCCTCACGGGCCACGGCCTCTTCTTCCCGCCCGATCCAGGCAGCGGCCGAGCCTGCACGATCGGCGGAATGGCCGCGAACAATGCGAGCGGACCGCACGCGGTCCGCTGGGGCACCACATCGGCATACGTCCTCGGGCTGGAGGTCGTCCTCGCCGACGGCTCAGTGATCGTGACGGGAGGCGAGAAGAGCAGGGCGCTCAAGTCGTCGAGCGGCATCGACCTCACGAAGCTCTTCGTCGGGTC
>JANLWM010000242.1:0-7740 GCA_031364525.1 Chloroflexota bacterium
TGGACACCGCGATCCGGCCGTCGAGCTTGTCCATGTAGCGCTTGCCGATCGGCCTGCCCAGCCAGTAGCTGAACGAGAATCCGCCGAAGGCATGGAACGTCGCGACCTGCGGGCAGCTCTTGCGATCGAGGATCTGCGCCGAGAGCAGGGGCACGAGGGGCTCATGGTGGTGGATGATGTCGAACCGCTCGCGATCGAGGATCTTCGTCACGAGGTACTCCAAGCGGGCCGAGAGCGTGATCCGGCCGACGCTCCCGTTGTACGGGACCGCGATCGCCCGGCCGATCTGGATCACGTCCTGCGCGGACGGGTCATCGCCCCACGGGGCCGTGATGATCCGGACCTCGTGTCCGCGCTCGCGCAGGTTCTCGTAGGTCTCGCGGATGTTGTCGTTCGCCCCGCCGGGGCGCGGATACGCGTACGGGCTGACGATCCCGATCTTCATGCCGGCTTCTTCTTTCCGACGCGCTGCCGCGCGCGCTTGTACGGGTCGCGGATCATCGACCGCCACTGCTGCTCCGCCGCGCCATCCAGATGCTCTCGCAGCGTCCACGGCCGTCCGTCCGCGGTGGTGGTGCGTGCGGCGATGGCGGCGCGCAGTGCCGCCACGCCCTGGCCCGGGAATTCGGTCCAGGCCGTGCCGACCAGAGCGGCGTGATGCGCGTCGCTCGAACCGGTCTCGGCCACGCGCAGCACGTGGGCATTGAGCCACCGCGCGCGCTTCTCGCGCACCCGTCCCGCGTAGCTCGGGTTGCGGACCTCCACCCCGTCCACGAAGGACGCATCATCGCCTTGTGCCGCAAGCGCCCGCAGGGCGCGCTCGCCGATGGAGAACGTGAGATACGACAGCGGGTGGGGGACGATCGCCAGACCGCCCCCGCGGTGGATCGCGCCGATCGTCTCGCCGAGCGGCCGGAACATCGGGATCTCGGTCTCGACGAAGAGCGCGAGGAGGTGACCGGACCGCGTGGTGACCTCGATGCCAGGGACGACCTCGATCCTCGACCCGCGCTTCGCGGCAAGATCGCGAAGGATGAAGGAGCCCCGGATGTCGTCGTGGTCCGTGAGGGCGATGATGTCGAGCCCCGCGGTCTCGGCGGAATGAAGGATCTCCTCGGGCGACGCGAGTCCGTCTCCGAGATCGGAATGGAGCTGGAGATCGGCCCTACCCATGGGCGCGACCGTACGACAGCGCTCTCACCGGCGCCAGAAGGCCTCGAATACCGACCACTGCTCAGGCGCCACCCGGACGTGCTTTTCGAGCAGCGTGGCCCATCGTTGCACGCCGTCGTGGAGATCCGCCTCGTGGTCGCCGCTGCGCTGCAGGACGAGCTCCGGCTCGAAGATCGCGTGCATCGCACGGCCCTCGTGGTGCGCGAAGCCGGGGATGAGCGAGGCGCCGGTCCGGAGCGCGAGCGCCACATGGGCGGAGGGCAGCAACGCCTCTCGACCGAAGAAGAGGACGCGCTCGCCGACACCCGTGACCGCGCGATCCGCCAGGAGTCCGAGCGCGCCGCCGCGCTTCAGGACGCGGTGGATGCCCAGCGCCGAGCCTGTGTACACGAGCGTCAGCCCCATTCGGCGGCGCAGCCGGTTGATGACCCGGGACATCTCGCCCGTTTCCCGTTCCACCGGAAGCGTGACCTCGTATCCGTACGCCACGAAGACCTGGCCGCACACCGAGATCGGGCCGATGTGCGCGCTCGCGAACACGACCCCGTTGCCGCGCTCGTATGCGCCGACGACGTGCTCCCAGCCCGATAGGGCGACGTTCCGGCGGATCATCTCGTGGTCCCACCCGGCGATGCGGAAGAGCTCGAGGTAGTGGCGCACCTGCTCGACGAACGTGGCCCGCACGAGACGCTCGCCATCGGGGTGCCGCATCCGCTCCGGGGCCACGATCGACAGGTTCTCCCGAACGTTCGCGCGGGCACCGGCCGAGAGGCGGTACGCGACGCTGCCGACCGCCACTGCGATCGGGCGGTCGAGGATGGCCGGAAGATGCGGCAACGCGCGCTCGGCCACAAGCGCCAGCGCGGTGCCCGGCGACATCACGCGCCCGCGGCCGGCACCGGGGGCCACATCGGCCGGAAGATGTACCACTGGTCCGGCCAGCGCGAGACGAACCCCTCGAGGCCCCGCGCGATGGTCTGCGTCGCGCGCTGGACGTCCTGGGCGCCCTGCTTCGTACGCTCCACGAAGATCGGCGGCAGCGCGATGCCGGTGAACGTGTTGTCGCGCTGGCGGACGGCGACCGCGACGACGATCGGCGCACCGGACACCCGTGCAAGGCTGGCCGCGACCGCTGGAAATGCGGTCGGTGTGCCGAAGAACTCGGCCACGACGTTGTCGAAGGCCTGCGCGCGCGGGCCGAGATCCATCATCAGTCCGACCATCTCGTTCCGCCGGAGCGCATGAAGGACCTTCTTCGCGGCACCGTCCGGCGTGAGGAGGGTGATGTTCTTGTGCGCGCGGTTCCCCACGAGAAGATCCATGAGGCGCTGGTTCTCGAGCTCGTCGGCGATCACGTTGAGGGGCGTGCCATCCGCGATCCGGGCGCCACCGAGCTCGAAGTTCCCGAAATGGATCGACACGAAGATGACCCCCTTGCCGTGAGCGAGCGCCTCGCGGAGATGCTCCGAGCCTTCGACAGTGACCAGTCGCTCGAAATCCGCGGCGTCCAAGCTGGGGAAGCGCATGATCTCGACGAGGTACTTCGCGAAATTACGGAACGAGCGCCGCGCGACCTGAGCCACTTCACGGTCGGTGGACGGTCGGCCGAGGACGATCGAGAAGTTGTGCTTCGCGATCCGCCGCTTGGCGGTCCACAGCACGTAGCCGATCTCGCCCACGACCACCGCGAACGCGTACAACGGTCGAGCCGGTACCCGCTGCGCGATCGCTGCCGAGATCCGCCAGGTCCAGTAGCTGAGGCCGTGCAGGATGCGATCGACCATCTACGCCTTTCCGGTCAGGGTCTCGCTGTTCTTGCCGCTGATGAAGTCCTCGACCATGACGCGGGAGCGGTCGTCGTGGATCTGCTTCGGCGGTGACTTCATGAAGTACGAGGCCGGGGCGACGATCGTGCCGAACAAGCCCCGGTCGAGGGCCAGCTTGGAGCAGCGGATCGCGTCGATGACGACGCCGGCGCTGTTCGGCGAATCCCACACTTCGAGCTTCACCTCCGCGTTGAGCGGCACGTCGCCGAACGTCGTGCCCTCCATCCGGATGTAGCACCACTTGCGATCGAGGAGCCACGGGACGTAGTCGGACGGACCGACGTGCACATCGTTCGGGTCCATCTCGTAGTCCAACATGCTCGTCACCGCCGCGGTCTTGCTGATCTTCTTCGACTCGAGGCGTTCGCGCTCGAGCATGTTCAGGAAGTCGGTGTTCCCACCGAAGTTGAGCTGATAGGTGCGGTCCAGGCGGACCCCGCGATCCATGAACAGGCGCGTGAGAACGCGATGGGTGATCGTGGCACCGACCTGGGATTTGATGTCATCGCCGATGATCGGGAGCTTGCGGTCGGCGAATCGCTTCTGCCAGTACGGCTCACGGCCGATGAAGACCGGCACGCAGTTGATGAACGCGCAACCCGCATCCAGGATCTGTTCGACGTACCACTTCGTCGCTTCCTCGCTGCCGACGGGCAGGTACGAGACGACGACGTCGACCTTGCGATCCTTGAGGATCGCGACGATGTCGTCCGTCGGGCCGTCGGCCTTCTTCACGATGTTCGCGAGGTATTTGCCGATGCCGTCGTGGGTCATCCCGCGCGAGACCTTCACCCCGGTCTTCGGGACATCTGCGAACCGGTAGGTGTTGTTGGGTGCGGCGTAGATGGCGTCGGCCAGATCCTTTCCGACCTTGTTGCGGTCGACGTCGAACGCGGCGACGAATTCGACGTCCCGGAGGTGATAGCCGCCCAGCTCGACATGCATCAGGCCAGTGATCTTGTCGCCGGCCTTCGCGTTGCGGTAGTAGTGCACGCCTTGGACGAGCGAGCTCGCGCAGTTGCCGACTCCGATGATCGCGACACGGATCGGACGGCGCCGCTTGGGCGGCCGGCCGACGGGCCGGCCGGTGCGGGCGGCGGTGGTCTTCTTTCGCGCGGTCTTGGTGGATGCAGCCATCTCTATCGGGTTCCTTTCTGATCCGTGTCATTCAGCGCACGAGCGACGTACGCGATGCGCTGAAGAACGGTGATGAGCGAGAGCACGGCGACGCTGACGACGGCGAGAACGAAGAGGGGATAGAGGCCGAGGACGCCCCACAGTCCGACCCCGATGAGCAAGATGGTGAGGCGCGCCTCGCGCGGCATCAGCCCGACGGTGGCGGTGAGGCTCATGGCCTCGGCTTTCCCTCGCACGTAGCTCACGAGGAACGACGCGACCAGTCCGACGAGCGCGGCCCAGAACAGCGGCGCGTCACCGCGGCCGGCGCCGAGCGCGACGGCGCCGCTGAATAGGGCGGCGTCCGAGACGCGATCGAGCGTTGAGTCGAGGAAGGCGCCGAACCGCGTCCCACCACCGGCAGCCTTCGCGAGCTGACCGTCGAGGGTGTCCGACAGTGTGCCCACGAGCAGCACGATCAGCGCGGCCAGCGGTCGCTCGAGGACGATGAGCGCGGATCCGGCCATCGTGATGAGCACCCCGAGGACGGTCACCGCGTTGGCGGTCATCCCGATGCGGTGCAGTCCCCGCGCGAGCGGTGCCAGGCCGTTGCGCGCGCCGCTGGCCACCTCGTTCGGCATGAGCCCGTGGCTCATCGGATCCGTCCGGTGCCCGGCGGGTTCATGAGCGTCCGGTACCCACGTTCGTGGAGCTGCGCGAAGCGCTCGCGGTCGAACGTGCAGCGCACCTCGCGACCCACGCGCACGGTGCGAACGACTCCAGCGCGCCGGAGCCGAAGGAGGTGCCAGGAGAGGAGCGGCTGCGAAAGCCGCAGCCGTATCGCGAGCGCGGACACGGTGTGCTCGCCCTCGGTCGCGAGAAGCTGCAGCACCCGCAGGCGGGTATCGTCGCCCAAGGCGCGGTAGTACGTGCGCAGATCGCGCGCCGAAGCTTCAGTCAGCAGAACGCTCCCCATTTCGCGTGGTCGTTCCGAGCATACATCAAGAATGGTTTATACGTGATCGGCGGAGAGAAATACCCGATGCCCGGCGGCAGCGGGCCGCTTACGGCGCATACTCGCTTCATGCCACATCCGCGGCGCTCTCAACGACCGAGCGGCATTTCGCCGCTGTTCACCGCGGAGGTAGTCGATGACGCTGCGCAGGCTACGAACAAGCCCCTCGCGGCGCGGGTCCGTCCCCGCGACCTTGACGAGTACGTGGGCCAGCCGCATCTGGTCGGTCCGGGCCGGGTCCTGCGAAAGGCGATCGACGCCCGTCTCCTGCCCTCGATGATCCTGTGGGGGCCGCCCGGCACGGGAAAGACCACCCTCGCGGGCATCGCCGCGCGTCGGGCGAAGGCCCGGTTCGTGGCGCTTTCGGCGGTCTCCGCCGGGGTCGCCGACCTCCGGCGCGTCATCGAAGAAGCGCGCCAACTCGCCGCCGTCACGGGTGAGCGGACCGTCGTGTTCATCGACGAGATCCACCGGTTCAACAAGGCGCAGCAGGACGCGGTGCTGCCCTTCGTCGAGGAGGGCACGATCACCCTGATCGGTGCGACCACCGAGAACCCGTCATTCGAGGTCATTTCCGCGCTGCTGTCCCGGACTCGCGTGTTCGTCCTCCAGCCGCTCGGCGATGACGACGTGCGTCTTATCGTCGAGCGCGCGCTCGCCGACCCGCGCGGACTGAACGGGACGGTCTCGGTCGAGCCGGATGCGCTCGGAGCGCTTGTCGTGGTCGCGAACGGCGATGCCCGCGTCGCGTTGAACACCCTCGAGCTCGCCTCGGACGCGCAGGCCGCCGACGCGAACGGTGTGCGCCGCGTCGATCTCGCCTCGGTCAAGGACGCGCTGCAGCGGCGGTCGCTCGTCTACGACCGCGAGGGCGATTCGCATTACGACACGATCTCCGCCTTCATCAAGAGCCTTCGCGGATCGGATCCGGATGGCTCCCTCTATTGGCTCATGCGGATGATCGACGCGGGCGAGGACCCGATGTTCATCGCGCGCCGGCTCGTGATCCTCGCGGGAGAGGATGTCGGCCTGGCCGATCCGCAGGCGCTCATCCTCGCGTCAGCCGCTCAGCAGGCGGTGCATCTCATTGGGATGCCCGAGGGCTACTACCCGTTGGCAGAGGCCACGGTGTACCTGGCACTCGCTCCGAAGTCCGACTCCATCAAACGCGCGCACGCCGCGCTCGCCGCCGATGTCGAGGGCACCCGCGCGGATCCGGTGCCGCTGCACCTGCGGAACGCGGCGACCGGGCTCATGCGCGGCCTCGGCTACGGGAAGGGCTATCGCTACGCCCACGATGCGGCCGAGCACTTCGATCCGGCGGAGACCTTCCTGCCCGACTCGCTCAGCGGTCGGCGCTACTACGAGCCGACCGATCTCGGAGCGGAGGCCGCGCTCAAGGCGCGCCTTGAGGAGCTGCGCCGTCGGGTCACCGAGTCCAGGCGCGAGGAGCCGCCCGGGGGCCTTTGACCTCCGGCCTACGTCCCTGCCGCTGAGGTCTTGGCGTCGGCACGTCGACGCATGCGCTCGCCGATGAGCGCAAGCAGGAGACCAAGCTCGAACAGGACGTACATCGGGACCGCCACGAGCGTTTGGTTGAACGGGTCCGGCGTCGGGGTGATGATCGCCCCCAGGACGAAGACCAGCAGCGCGATGTATCGGCGCTGCTTCGCGATCCAGGAGCGCTTCACCAGCCCGATCGTGGTGATCGCGAAGATGATGACCGGCATCTCGAACATGAGCCCGACGCCGAGGATGAACGTGGTCACGAACGAGATGTACTCACTGGCTCGCGGAGAAGCCTCGAATACGTCGCTCCCGAAGGTGAAGAGGAAGTTGATCGCGTTCGGCAGCAGCAGGAAGTAGCAGAAGGCCATCCCGCCCACGAACAGGAGGAGCACGAACGGGCCGAGGGTCAGCAGGAACCGCCGCTCGTTCTTCCGGAGCGCGGGATCGATGTACGCGTAGATCTCGTACAGGATGATCGGCATCGACATCGCGATGCCGGTGAAGAGCGACACGCGCATGTACGTCGTGAAGCCTTCCGTCGGGCTGATGATCTGGAGCGGCTTCCCAAGGTGCGCTGGCGCCTCGAGGAGCAGGATGATGTCCTTCGCGAAGAAGAACGCGACGCTGGTGCTCACGATGACGCCGAAGGACGCGACCATCAGGCGGCTGCGGAGCTCGCCCAGGTGCTGGATCAGCGAGAGCTCCTTGTCGCGCTCGGGCAGGTTCTTGCTCACTGGGCAAGGTTAGGATCACTCTGGGAGCAGGGCATTTCAGCGCGCCTCTCTCGCCCCCGTAGCTCAGTGGATAGAGCGCAGGCCTCCGAAGCCTGAAGCCGCGGTTCGAGTCCGCGCGGGGGTACCGGCCGCGTGCGCCTAGTGCTCCGGCAGCTCCGACATCGGGCGGAGCCGGCTCACGTGCAGCCAGTACTTCCCGAACCGGTTCTTCACCAGCCACTCTTCGCCGTTCGCCGATCCCTTGATCAGGGTGCCCACCTGCCACTCGTTGCTGGCAGCAGCGAGGTACTCCACCGTTGCGCCGGGACGAAGCTCGAGCGGTTCTGTGATCACTTCTGAACGATAGCCTCGTCGAGCCGGCGGACGT
>JANLWM010000298.1:0-3336 GCA_031364525.1 Chloroflexota bacterium
GGTATCGCAAGGGGAGCGTCGTCCCATTGAAAAAGAACGCCGACGACGCGATCGCCCAGACCACCACCGTGAAACACGTGCTCGTGGTCCAGCGCACCAAGCAGCAAGTGGCCTGGACCGAGGGCCGAGATGTCTGGTGGCACGACATCGTCGCGCGGCAGAAGGCCGATTGTCCCGCGGAGGCCCTCGACGCGGAACACATGTTGTACCTGCTCTACACGTCGGGCACGACCGCCAAGCCGAAGGGGATCGTCCATACCACGGCCGGGTATCTCACCGGCGTCACTGCGACCACGAAGATGGTCTTCGACGTCAAGGACACGGATGTGTACTGGTGCGCCGCCGACATCGGCTGGGTCACCGGGCACAGCTACATCGTGTTCGGCCCGCTCTCGAACGGCGTGACCGGGGTGATGTACGAGGGCACGCCCGACTTCCCCGACAAGGACCGCTGGTGGTCGATCATCGCGAAGTACAAGGTGAGCATCCTGTACTGCGCGCCGACAGCGATCCGCACGTTCATGAAGTGGGGCGCCGAGTACGTGGCGAAACACGACATGACCTCGCTTCGTCTCCTGGGGTCGGTGGGCGAGCCGATCAATCCGGAGGCGTGGCTCTGGTACCACCAGAACATCGGCGGCGAGCGTTGCCCCATCGTGGACACCTGGTGGATGACCGAGACGGGGATGATCCTCATCACACCCCTGCCCGGCATCACGACGACCAAGCCCGGCAGCGCCACATTCCCGTTCCCCGGGGTACTGGCCGAAGTCGTCGACGAGGAGGGACGGACCGTGCCCCTCGGTCAGGCCGGCTACCTGGTCCTCAGTCGACCCTGGCCGGCGATGCTCCGGGGCATCTACAACGATGACAAGCGCTATCGCGAGACGTACTGGAGTCGGTACCCCGGTAAGTACTTTGCCGGCGACGGAGCGAAGCGCGACCGCGACGGCTACTTCTGGCTCATGGGCCGGGTCGATGACGTCATGAAGATCTCCGGGCATCGCATCTCGACCACCGAGATCGAATCGGCGCTCGTATCGCACCCGAAGGTCGCCGAGGCGGCGGTCATCGGCCGCGACGATCCGGTGACCACGCAGGCGATCTTCGCGTTCGTCACCCTCCGAAGCGGGAATGAGAGCAGCGACGCCCTGTCCAAGGAGCTGCGCGAGCACGTTGTCGCGAAGATCGGCTCGATCGCGCGTCCGAAGACGATCATGTTCACGCCAGAGCTGCCCAAGACCCGCTCGGGAAAGATCATGCGGCGGTTGCTTCGCGACATCGCCAACGGCCAGCCGCTCGGCGACACGACCACCCTGGCCGATTCGACGGTGGTCGAGGCCATCCGCGGATCCACCGGCAAGGACGACTGATCCGGGCCTCCCGCTCCAGGAGCCGGAAGCGCTCGTTCGTCTGCTCCTTGACGTCCCGCCCGAGGAAGCCCTAAATAAGCCGCAATCCGGGGCGCGCGAGCGCCCCACGGAGGTGGTTGCGAAGAGCAGGAGCAGGGGCTGGGACGGTCTCGCGCGATAGCTCGATATCCAGTCGATATCTAGGGAGGGAACAGTTGGCTACAGCGGCACCGGTCAAAGCCGGCGGCTGGCGGACGGTGTACGGACTTCCGTTCGTTATCGGCGCTTCGTCGGCGGGCACGATCATCGAGTGGTACGACTTCTATCTGTACGCGACGCTCACGCCATTCCTCGCGCCGATCTTCTTCCCGAACGACAACCCGACGGCATCGGCGCTGTCGGCGTTCGCTGCCTACGCCGCGGGCTTCCTGGTCCGTCCGTTCGGCGCGGTCGTCTTTGGCCGCATCGGCGACGTCATCGGTCGCAAGTACGCGTTCCTGTTGACGATCTCGATCATGGGCCTGGCGACGGTGATCGTTGGGTTCCTACCTGACTACAAGACCATCGGCATCCTCGCGCCGATCATCCTCGTCACCCTCCGGCTCGCCCAGGGCCTCGCGCTCGGCGGTGAGTACGGTGGCGCCGCGATCTACGTGGCCGAGCACGCGCCGGACAACCGGCGTGGATTCATGACCGCATGGATCCAGACCACGGCGACGCTCGGCTTCTTCCTCGCACTTTTGGTCATCCTGCTGTTCCGCGTGAACATGAGCGCGGCCGACTTCGCCAGCACCGGCTGGCGCTACCCGTTCCTCATCTCGTTCTTCCTGCTGCTGTTCGCCCTCTACATCCGCATCCGGCTGCAGGAGACGCCCCTCTTCGCGCGCCTCAAGGCCCGCAAGGAGACGGTCACGAACACCAAGACCTGGGCCAAGGAGAGCTTTGGTGGCCGGAAGATCGGCACCATCGCCCTCGTGCTCCTCGGCCTGACCGCCGGTCAGGGTGTGGTCTGGTACCAGGGTCAGTTCCAAGCGAACTTCTTCATGACGTCGTACCTGAAGCTCACGTTCCTGCAGTCATACCCGATCATGCTGTGGGCCGTCGCCCTCGGGACACCGTTCTTCCTGTTCTTCGGCTGGCTCTCTGACAAGATCGGCCGGAAGATCATCATCCTCGGCGGCTGCCTCATTGCCGCGATCTCGTATCTTCCGATCTACCACGCGATGTACGACGCGGCGAACGTGACCAAGGACGCGACCGGTCTCATCACGAAGGCCGACCCCAACGTCCCGGTCATGATCTCGCTGGTCTGGATCCAGATCATCTTCGTCACGATGGTCTACGGGCCGATCGCCGCGTTCCTCGTCGAGTACTTCCGGGCGAAGGTCCGCTACACGTCCCTGTCGATCCCGTACCACTTCGGGAATGGCTGGTTCGGCGGTCTGCTACCGCTGCTCTTCACCGGCCTGGTCGGCGCGACCTACCCGGAGGGCAGCAAGCTGTACGTGCCGTTCCTCAAGAACTTCATGGCCCTGCCGATCGATTCCAGCATCAGCCTGCGGCAGTACAACACGACGAACGATCCCAACGGCAACATCTACCTCGGCCTCGCGTACACGATCACCATCGCGCTCATGACGGTCGTCATCGGGACGCTGTTCCTGAAAGAGCCGAAGAACGTGAAGATCTGGTCCGAGGTCGGTGGCGACGACGAGCTCGCTCCCGCGGCCACGCCCGCGGACTAGGGACCCGTCGCAGTACGAGCGAAGGAGGGCGGCGCGAGCCGCCCTCCTTCGTCGCTAAAGCTTCTTTTCGAGCTCGATGTGGGCGGGCAGCATCACGTAGCCGAGCTTCGCGTTGATCCCGCGCATCGCCTTGTTGGGCTCATCGTTCGTCGTGAGCATTGCCCGAAGGCCCGCCCGCTTGGCGCCCGCGAGCATCGCCACCTTGAGGGCCGTGCCGATACCGCGGCCCCGGTAGTTGC
>JANLWM010000309.1:0-2355 GCA_031364525.1 Chloroflexota bacterium
TCGATCACCAGCCTCATCTCGCGCTTCTACGACGTGCAAAAGGGCCGGATCCTGCTCGACGGAGTGGATCTCCGTGACATGACCCAGCGGGAGGTCCGCCGGCACGTCGGGGTCGTCCTCCAGGACCCATTCATCTTCGCCGGGACGATCGCCTCGAACATCCGGCTCAACGAGACCGCGATCTCCGACGAGCAGGTGCGGGCCGCCGCGCGGTTCGTGAACGCGGACAAGTTCATCGACCGGTTGGCCGATGGCTATGACACGGTCGTCACGGAGCGCGGCTCGACACTCTCGGTCGGCCAAAAGCAGCTGCTCGCGTTCGCACGCGCGATCGCCTTCAACCCGGAGATCATGCTCGTGCTCGACGAGGCGACGTCATCCGTCGACACGGAGACCGAACACCTCATCCAGGACGCCCTGAAGAAGCTGATGGTCGGACGGACCTCGATCATCATCGCCCACCGCCTCTCGACCATTCAGAACGTGGACCGCATCGTCGTGCTGCATAAGGGCCGGGTGGCCGAGATCGGGACGCACCGCGAGCTGCTCGAGCAGCATGGCGTCTACCATCGTCTCTACGAACTCCAATATCGCGCTCACGAGGCCGTCAGCTAAGAGGCCGCTGCCGCTCGTCGTCGCGGCGCTGGTCGTCGCGGCAAGCTGCGTCACCGCCGCGCCACCCGTCATCACACCTGGTCCCGCGGGCGGAGGCGTGCCCCTTGCCGCCGATCGGATCCAGATCCTCCACTCGAACGACATCCATGGCCACCTCGATATCAGTGACACGGTCCAGGGCGGAACGACGTCGTTCTCGCAGGGCGGCCTCGTCGCGATGGCCCAGCAGATCGAGAAGCTCCGCGCCAAGGCGCCCGATCGCACGTTGCTCGTCGACGCGGGAGATGCCTGGCAGGGCACCTACATCTCCAACGAGAACAAGGGTCAGGCGATCACACAGGTCATGTCCCTGCTGAGATACGACGCCCAGGCCGTCGGGAACCATGACTTCGACTGGGGCCAGGACGTGCTGAAGCAACGCTCCCAGGAGGCAAGCTTCCCGTTCCTCTGCGCCAATTGCGTCGACGCGAGCGGGACCACCCCGAGCTACCTCAAGCCGTACGCGGTGAAGGACCTTGGCATCGTGAAGGTGGCGATGATCGGGCTCATCCTTCCCACAGCGGCTTCGATCATCAAGGACACCAGCATCGCGGGAATGCGATTCCTCCCGCTCGAGCAAAGCGTCCGCAGGTACCTGCCGGAGATGCAGCAGAAGGCGGACGTGATGATCGCCATCACCCATGTTGGCCTCGAGCCGCTCGTGCCCGAAGGCGATCGCGCGCTCGCGACCGCCGTGCCGGAGCTCGACGTCATCGTGGGCGGACACTCGCACACCGCGCTGCGGGCGGCGACGACGGTCGGGAAGACCATCATCGTCCAGACCGGGGCGTACACCGCGAACCTCGGAGACCTGGAGCTCGTGATCGACCCAGCCACGAAGAAGGTCGCCGCCGCGCCGACGCGCTCGACGGAGCTCATCCCCATCGCCGGGATCGCCGGCCCGAAGAGCGACCTGATCCAGAAGGTCCAGAGCATCGTTGACGAGCGCAAGGCGGTCGGGAAGAAGTACACCGAGCGTGTCGTGGGTGCCCTCGTGAGCCCATTGGGCAACCCGCGCGAGGAGTGTGGACTTGGGAACATGATCGCCGACGGGCTGCTCGAGTACGGCCGGATCCAGAACTGGAAAAGTGATGTGTCCTTCTACAACATGGCCGGCGTCCGGGCGCCCCTCGCCGCCGGAGACGTCACGTACGGGCAGCTCTACCAGGTGCTGCCGTTCACCAATGTCATCGTGAATCTCGACATGACCGGGAAACAGCTGCGGGCCGTGTTCGAGGCCGCCTCCGGCACCGCCGGCCGGCTCCATGTCGGCGGTGGGCGGTTCACCTATCGCTTCGAGAACCCCGCTGGTACGCGGCTGCTCAGCGCCACGGTCGGCGGCAGGCCGTTGGACGACGCCCGGCTCTACCACGTGGTGACGATCGACTACCTGTTCGGCGGGGGCGACGGTCACACCGAGTTCAAGGACTCGACGAACGTGATCTACGGCGATATCGAGGTCGACGCAGTGGCCGCCTACATGACCGCGCACTCGCCGCTCGACCCGAAGATCGAGGGCCGCATCCTCCCGCAATGACGTCAGGGAGCCTGCGGCGCGCCGCCGTTCGTGCCGTGCTGGTCCTTTGCATCACGACCGCGTGCGGCGGGACCCCAACGGCCACCGACACCGGCAACAGCGCCGCCAGGCACGCGTTCGACGGCCGCGCCCAGAACGTCGAGCTGACGATCGACGGCGCCGTC
>JANLWM010000320.1:0-2567 GCA_031364525.1 Chloroflexota bacterium
CCCGAAGTGCCCTGTCGTCGCTGCGTGACGAGATCGCCGCCCGTGGCCACCCCGACTTTCGCTAGGTGGAAGGGGGCTCGCGGGATGGATTCGCCGAGGAATCAGTGGCAGTCCCTCCCCCGTTGTGGGGACTTGTCCGGCCCTTTGCCGAACCTAAACTTTGCCCCAGAGGGGTGGCTGAGAGGCTGCCCGGCATGCAAGGAAAGGAGGTTCTCCGTGATCGCTTTCTTCCGCGACGAAGAGGGTCAGGGCCTCGTCGAATACGCACTCATCATTGCCGTTATCGCCATCGCGGTCATCATCGCCATGATCTTCCTTCGTGGTCAGCTCCAGAACATCTTCAGCAACATCGGCAACAACCTGACCTAAGCGTCTGCGATATCGCAGCCCACGAGCGGCCCGGGAGACCGGGCCGCTCGTTTTTATGCCGAGTGGGACCTCCGAGCGGGCGTACAATCAAGTCGGATCGAGCGATTCGCTCGATATCACGCACGCCTTCCCGATCGCTTCGACCCTCGCTCTCAGCGCGCTTGGAGCGCCGGCGACCTGAAGTGAGCTGACGGAGGCGGAGGAAAAAAGGGAGGCCCATGTGGCCGTTGTCACCATGAAACAGCTCCTGGAGTCCGGTGTCCACTTCGGACACCAAGCCCGCCGCTGGAACCCGAAGATGAAGCGCTTCATCTTCATGGAGCGGAACGGGATCCACATCATCGACCTGCAGCAGACGCTCACACGCGTCGAAGAGGCGTATGCGTTCGTGCGCGATCTCGCCGCCGACGGAGGTCAGGTCCTCTTCGTCGGGACCAAGAAGCAGGCGCAGGAGTCGATCTCCGAGGAGTCGAAGCGCGCCGGGATGCACTTCGTCAACCAGCGTTGGCTGGGTGGCTTCCTCACCAACTTCGTCACGATCCAGAAGCGCATCAACCGGCTGAACGAGCTCCACGAGCGCAAGGAGCGCGGCGACTTCGCGACCATGCCGAAGAAGGACGCGCTTCGCCTCGACGATGAGCTGCTTCACCTCGACCGGTACTTCTCGGGCGTGCGCGAGCTCAAGCGTCATCCTGCCGCGCTGTTCATCGTCGATCCGCACCGAGAGCACATCGCGGTCGAGGAAGCGCGCCGGCTCGAGATCCCGGTCGTGGCGATGGTCGACACGAACTGCGACCCCGATCTCATCGACGTGATCATCCCCGCGAACGACGACGCGATCCGCGCCGTCAAGCTGATCTGCCAGAAGATGGCCGATGCGGTCATCGAAGGGCGCACCCAGCTGGACGCATCCTCGAAGGAAGCGAGCCCCGAGGACATGGGCTACGCGCCCGTCGCCGAGGGTGAGGCCTACGCCGAGGTCGGCCTGCCGCGTGCGAAGCGCACGCCGCGCGTCTACGAGCCTGAAGAGGACGAATACCCGATCGGCGGATACGAGGAAGAGCCGGCCGCCGAGGCCGGCGAGGCCGCGCCCGCCGGCGACGAAGCGATCGCCGCACCCGCGGCGGACGCCCCAGGCACCACAGAGGAGAAGTAGTCATGGCAACTGCGTCCGATGTCCAGCGCCTTCGGGCGGAGACGAACGCCGGCGTGATGGACAGCAAGAAGGCCCTCGAGGCCGCCAACGGGGACTTCGAGAAGGCGAAGGTGATCCTCAAGGAGAAGGGCCTCGCGAGCGCCGCGAAGCGCGGCGACCGCGTGGCCAACGAAGGCGTCATCGAGTCGTACATCCACTCGGGCGGGCGGATCGGCGCGCTGGTAGAGCTCTCGAGCGAGACCGACTTCGTTGCCCGTAACCCCGAGTTCCACGAGCTGGCCAAGGCGATCGCGATGCAGGTCGCAGCGATGCGGCCGAAGCACGTGAGCTGGGAGCTGCTCAAGGACGACGAGATCAAGGCCCTCCTCGAAGAGCACGGCGACGAGAAGACCGCGAAGGCGGCCGCGGTGCTCATGCATCAGCCGTACATCAAGGACCAGGGGAAGACCATCGGGGACCTCGTCACCCAGCTCGCGGCATCGACCGGCGAGAACATCAAGATCCGCCGGATCGCGCGCTTCGAGCTCGGCGAGGGCGCGTGACCGCGGGCCCGACCAAGTACCACCGCGTCCTCCTGAAGCTCTCGGGCGAGGCGCTGCTCGGCGACCAGCCGTTCGGGATCTCGCCGAAATACGTCGGCTACCTCGCGGAGGAGATCCGCAAGGTCCACCAGGAGGGCGTCCAGATCGGCGTCGTCGTGGGCGGCGGCAACTTCATGCGCGGCGCTGCTGTCGCCGAGCACGGGATCGAGCGCGCGACGGCCGACTACATGGGCATGCTCGCGATGGTCATCAACGCGCTCGCCCTGCGCTCGCAGCTCGAGGCCGTGGGTGTGCCGACGCGGGTCCAGACGGCTCTCGCGGTGAACGAGGTGGCCGAGCCATACATCCGGCTCAAGGCGATCAGCCACCTCGAGAAGGGCCGGGTGGTCATCTTCGCCGCCGGCACCGGTAACCCGTTCTTCACCAGTGACACCGCCGCCGCGCTCCGCTCGGCGGAGATCGACGCCGATGTCATCCTCATGGGCAAGAACAAGGTCGAT
>JANLWM010000357.1:0-18211 GCA_031364525.1 Chloroflexota bacterium
AGTTCATGTTGAGGAACGCGCCGAACGCCGCCGCGACCCCGACGAACGCCCCAAGGATCAACGCGACCCCGATCGCCGCCTCGCCGAAGGCGATGACCTTACCGAACCACGCGTAGGCATTCGCGTCCAGCAGGCCCTGCAGGATGCTGCGGTACCAGTCGAAGGTGATCGAGGGCTTCGCCGGCGACGCCGGGATCTTCGTGACGTTGAGCCAGAAGCCCTTCAGCGCGAGACCGGTGTCGACCCACGCGGGATCCTGGACCTTATGGAGACCGGCCTCGATCCACGCGTATCCGACGTAGAGCCGGACGACGAGCCAGACCGCCGCCATGCGCGTGTCAGAGAACAGGAAGCGCGCGAGCGACGGATCTCTGACGACGCGCTTGCGGGTGAGGACGGTGCGTACGCTCAGCGCTTCGGAGCCGATCCATAGTCGGATGTCGGTCCCGCGCCGGGACGTTCGACCGGCTTCTTCTTCTTCACATCAGGGTTCTTCGCGCTGCGCCTTGCGGCCTTCAGGCGTGCTCGGGATCCGGTCCGTCGTGACATTCAGGCGCCTCCACTTGTCTCAATACGTTTGCCGGTCAATGCTCGCACGAGCCCGAGGCTCAGGGCCGCGGCGAGGACGAAGAAGATGATCGCCAAGAGCGCCGCGATCTCGATCACCGGCGTTCCGGAGGGCTGGCTGAACACCCCACGGAAGGGAGCCACGAGCGGGTCGGTGATCGCGTTGATAGTAGCGACCAGGCCCTGCTCCGCGTTGGCACCCAGGAGCTTGAGGACGAATCGGATGAGCAACAGCACCTCGAGCACCGTGAACAGGAGGCCGATAACGCGGCTCGCGGTCCAGATCGACGCGTTGTTCGGGACGGCTGCGACGACGTTGACCGTCGTCGAGCTCTGGGCCGGTCCGCGGTCGGTGACGCTGGGTCGGTCGTCGAGTGTCATGCGGCAAGCGTGGGCCACGCCGGGCAGGGGGTCATGACCGGACCGTCACACCCTCGCAGGGTCAGTCGACGGGCTTATCCAGCCGCGCCGGTGGGCCCGACGTCGCCGGTCGGACCGGCAGCACCTCTATCCCCCGCGGGACCTGTCGCGCCGGTAGCCCCGGCCGATCCAGTCGATCCGGTCGCACCAGTCGCGCCGGTAGCCCCGGTAGCGCCAGTGGCACCGGTCGCGCCTGTAGCGCCGATGGCACCGGTCGCGCCCGCGGAACCGGTGGCGCCGGTCGCGCTCGTACCAAAGGGCAGGCCGGTCGCGCTCGTGCCAAAGGGCATGCCGATCGGTGACGAGCCCTCGGCGAGGGGTATTGCAAGCACGAAGACGCTACCGGCGCCGCTGCTCGACTCGAGCCAGAGGTGGCCCCGGTGCGTCTGGGCGATCCGAAGACTGACGTGCAGCCCCAGGCCGGTGCCGGAGATCTCACGGGTACGCGAGCTGCGGAAGTACGGCGCGAACAGGCGATCGCGCTCGTTCTCCGGTATTCCGACGCCGCGATCGGTCACTCGGATACGCGCCTCCGAGCCGACGACGCTGATCGAGACATCGATGGCCGAGCCGGGTGGGCTGTATTTGATGGCGTTGTCCAAGAGGTTGCCGAGGATCTGCGCGATCCGCTCCGGGTCGCCCTGGACGCGAACGCCCTCTGGCGAGGCGAACGCGATGCGCGGGACATCATCATGCTCGTGCAGTCCGATCGTGATCGCGGTGGCGATGCCAAGGTCGAATGTCACGACATCGAGGCGCAGCGCGCCAGCACTGACCTGCGCGTGATCAAGCAGATCGGAGATCAGCCGGTTCATCCGCCTTGTTTGGACGAGCAGCTTGCCGATCGCCTCGCCGGCCCGTGCCGGATCCGTATCGAGGTACCGCCGGGCGAGCTGGGCCTGACCGTCGATCGACGTGAGCGGCGTGCGCAGCTAATGGACGGTCGTGCTGAAGAACCCGGCCGCGGCCCAATTCTCCGCCGATGGCCCGCCAAGCTCGGGGAACACATTCAACGACTCCGCGTCGATCCCCTTGCCGTCGGTCCGCGGCACGCCCGGCGGATCCCCCATCGCGTGCTTCAGGGTGGCAAGAAATTCGACGACAAGGAACGGCTTGTCGAGCACGCCGGCGTAGCCCGCAGCCTTGCTGCGCGCGGTCTTGCCGGCGCGCGCTTCGGCGATCGAAGCCGGGTCCGCTGTGAACATCAGCACCGGCACCTCGGGATACGCGCGCCGGATCGCGGCAGCATCGCCCCACGAGCGCGCGTGACCCTTCGAACCAGGGTCACTGTCGAGGATCACGCAGCGCGGATGCCACCGCGCGATCGAGTCGATGATGTGCCGGTGGTCGGAGATGGAGACATGCTCGTATCCGGCATCGTCGAGCAGCTTGCCGACGAGCGTGCTGAGCGATGGCTCGTCCTCGACGAGCAACACCCACGGTCTGCCGGTCCGATCCTTCGTGATCGTTGATTCCTGTCGCGTGGCCACGACGCCTCCAGCAGCCTCCCCAGGGAGCACCCGGGGGCAATGGTCGGAGCAGTGCGGCAAGGAGTCATGACGGCGCGGTCATGTCAGTGTCGACCGCGCCATACGGCTTTCCGTATGGCCGGGAGTTTTCCCCAGCAAATCAGAGGGATCAAGCGGACCACATGAACGAACTGTCATCGGGGCGGCGTGCCGGGCCTGCGACGATGGATCGGAGATCGGCCGTTCCAGGCGACTCGCGGAACGGATACCAGGCGCAGGGGGACACGTGGATCCACGGGACTCGTTCAGCGTGCGGATGCCCGCCCTCGCGCGCGCCGACTACGGCCCCACGGCGGGCACGTCGGCCCACGGAGCGGCGGTCCGGAGCGCCGCCCCGTCGGCCGACGGGGATCTACTGGCCCGGATCGCCGAGCGGGACGCAACGGCCCTCGTCGAGCTTTATGACCGGTACGGCCGCACGGTGTTCGGCGTCCTCTTCCGCATGCTGGGCACGCCCGAGCCGGCGGAGGAAGTGACCCAAGACGCGTTCAACGCGGTGTGGCATCGCGCGGCGACGTACCGCCGCGATCGTGGATCCGTGCGGACGTGGCTCTTCGCAATTGCCCGTAACGCGGCCATCGACTGGAGGCGGACGAAGGGGCGGAGGGTCGAGCGCGAGGTCGTGATCGACGAAGCCGCGCACCTGATCGAAGAGGAGCGCGTCGACGACGGCGTGATCGCCAAAGAGCGCTCCCAGCAGGTGCGCGCTGCGGTCGCGTCCCTCCCCCCCGAGCAGCGCCTCGTCCTCGGCCTGGCGTTCTGGTCCGGTCTGTCTCAACGCGAGATCGCCGAGCGGACCGGCGCGCCGATCGGGACCGTCAAGAGCCGAGTGCGCCTTGGCATGCAGAAGCTGCGTGAGAGTCTCCGGACCGTAGCGGAACCGACCTGATCAGCAGTCGCTCGATCGAGGCTCGCTAGGCGAATCCACGGGCCGCGCTGATCGCGATGATCAGCCCGGCGACCGTGATCGCGGTGGCCGATAAGACCGGCAGCGCACGCATTGCCGCTGTCCCGGCGAATCGGACGAGGGTCGGCTTCCGGACGACCACGCGCTGCCCCCAGACGAACGCCAAGCCGATGCCCGTCAGCACGCCGGCCAGGCCCACGCTGAATGCCGCGACGAGGATCATCCCGAGCAGCACGTTATGGAAGGAGACCGCGGCCAGCAGGACGACGAGTGCGGTCGGGCACGGCAACAGCCCGCCGGAAATGCCCAACGCCAGCAGGCTCCGCAACCCGACGGGACCGTCGTGCCGGTGCTGGCCCTCCCCGTCACCGTGGGTGTGCCCGTGGTCGTGATCGTCGTGCGCAGCCGCGCTCGCGCCGCGCATCCCGATCCAACGAGACCGCAGCAGACCGAGCCCGATCACCGCAACGAGCACGCCGGAGAGGACCCCCAGGACCGGATAGAGGCGCTCGGGGAGGACATACTGCGCTGCCACCAGGGTCACCGCGCCAAGGAGATACACGCCGACGGTGTGCGTCACGGTCACGGTCGATCCGAGGATCACCGCCTGCGACGCCGTGCCGCGCGAGCCGACCAGATACGCGGCGACCATGGCCTTGCCGTGGCCAGGCCCGAGCGCATGCAGCGCGCCCAGGAACATGGCGACGATCAATGCAGCGAGCAGCGCGCCGATGTCGCTGCTGCCGGAACGCAGGAACGCGCTGAGCTGGTCCGCGCTCGTGTCGATCGCGAAGCGGGGTGCGCCGGCAACGGCGCGACCCGGCGAGACACCGCCCACCGCCGCGAGATCGATGGTGGCGGTCGCCGTCGTGATGTCGGGCGGTGTCGCGCCAGGATCGCTCGGGTACGTCCGGAGCTCATCGGTCGGGTCGGTCGGCGCACCGCTCGCGTCGCGGACCGCCCCCTGCACGACGACCGCGTGCCACCCGATCCGACCTTCGAACGTCGCATCGCGGTATTCGATCCGCGAGCCGTCGGGCACACCGCGCGCCTCGAGATCCAAGGTGACACGCAAGGTCTTGAGGCCGGCCTGACCGGGCACCTCTTCCGTACTTGAGGAGCGCAGGGTCAGCGGCACCGGCCCACCGCCGACGCGCAGCGAGAGTCTGTCAGCGAGAACGGCGGCGATACCCGGGACCCGCCCCGCCTGGGTCTCCTGCAGCGTCGGGATCTCGGCAAGATCCAGGATGTAGCGCACCCGGATCGCGTCTGCGTCCACGGCGATGAGGCTGAGATGGTTCACCGTGAAGTTGCCCAGCGGGTGCGCGGCAGCGGACGTGGCGAACGCGGGCAGCAGCAGCGCTGCGAGCACGAACGCCGCGGCGAGCCGTCTCATCGGGCCTGTAGCTCGGTGACCCGCTGCGCGAGCGCCACATCACCCGCGGCTCGGGCGATCACGTCCGCGCGATGCACCGCCACAGGGTCGCGCCACCCGAGGCGCAACGCCTCCTTCGCGTGCAGCGAGGCCGAGCGGACGTCGCCGGTCTTGTACTCGGCCCATGCGAGCGTCATCGCGACGGTGACGCTGGGACGGATCGCGTACTCGGCGCGGGCCGTCGAGAGGGCCTCGTCGAGGCGCACGTCGTGGTCGGCGTCGAAGAGCGCGAGGTCGACATCGGTCCTGACGCCGTTCGCCTTCAGCAATTGCTCCATCGCCGCGACGAGCGTCGCGTCCTGCGCTGCTCGGCTCGTGTCCCCGAGGCGCTCGTGGAGATCGGCGAGCGCGATGACGAAGTCGGGGACCGGGAGGCGCTGCGCGATCTGGTCGTAGAGGGCTGCGGCGCGGGCAAGATCGCCGCGGGCGACAAGCACGCGGGCCTGGCCGGCGATCGCGAAGACGTAGCCGTCGACGCGCTGCAGCGCCTCGTCGTACGCCCGGGAGGCGGCGACGAGATCGTTCTTCGCCAGGTACAGGTTGCCGAGCTGCACCTGGGACCAGGCGGTCCCCTCGGCTCGTGGCGCGCCGGCATCCACCGCGCGGCGCATCGCGTCGATCGCGCCATCGACGTCTCCGTGGAGCTCGCGGAGGTACGACACGCGGGAGTACGACGAGAGATCCGGTCGCAGATCGACCATACGCTGCGCCGACGCGATCGCCTCCGCGTACTGGCCGAGCTCGACGTGCGCGTCGGTCAGGACCCCGTACACGGCGGGCCGTGCGGGGGCCGCGGCGAGCGCGACCTGGCCGAGACGGAGGGCCTCCGCGAAGTCGTGCCGTGACAGCGCGAGATTCGCGGCGGTGATCGCGACGTCAGGGTCATTCGGGGCCGCCGCGATGGCGCGGTCGAGCAAGACCCCGGCCTTCGCGTACAGCGTCGGGTCGTAGGTCTCGCGGACCCGGCTCAGGTAGGCGGACGCGAGCCCGGCGACCGCGCGCGGATCGTTCGGCGCCGCATCGAGCTTCGCCTGGGCGAACGCGATCGCGCGCTCGCCGTCGGTCCGCCGATCGAGAAGCCGCTCGATCGCCGCCGGGACGTCCACGACGTCGGTGCGCGTCATCGCAAGAACGGTCGAGAACACGCCGACCAACAGCGCGAAGGCGAACACCCAGAGCCCGGCGCGCCTCACGGGAGGAGGACCTGGGCCTTTGCGGTCTGCGTCTGATCACCGAGGGTGCACGTCACGGTGAGGACGGACTCGCCGTGACCCGTCACCGGCGTGTAGGTCCAGCCGGCGACGCCCTTCGGATCGGCGACCATCTGGCCGCCGTCGACCGTGCCGCCCGCCGGGACACGAACACTCAGGCCACACGCAGATGCTGGAGCGGTGAGCACCGCGATCGAGCCATTGCCGGATGCGGTCACAGTGACGAAATAGGTCTGGAACACGAGACCGGGCGGTGGTTTCGTGCCGAGCGTCGGCACGGCGAGCGGCGTCCCGGTCGCGGGTGCGACGGCGGGCGCCGTCGTGGCCGGTCCCGGTGACGCCGCAGGTGCGCCACAGGCCGAGAGGAGCGCGAGGGCCAACAAGATGGCCGCGCGGCTGCCGGGGAGCGTGCGCCCCCCGGCAGTGAACGACGGGATCGTCATTCGTCCGCGCGTCCGCATCGCTACGGGGTCACCGGCTCGGCCCGGTGGCCGGGGTAGGTGTGATCGAAGCCCTGGCCCGGGGTCCCGACGTAGGGGAAGCTCCCGAGGAAGGGAACATCGTTCGTGTTGACGCCGTCACCGAGCTGGTTGTTCGGCGCCTTGTTCTGCGCGGGAGTGAACGGAGTGCCACCGGCCACCGCCTGAAGGGCGATGTCGATGGTGTCGTCACCGAGGCGACGGCCGTTGGGGAAGCCCTGGTTGTCTCCGCCGAGGACGCCCATCCGGTTCGGCGCTGCGGTGACCGGGGTGGCGAGGTTGAGCCGGAGCTCTTCCGACGCCTTGACGTACTGCGGCTTGTTGAGGCCGGGGATGCCCGTGAGGAAGATCGCCACGAGGTCATTGCGGGGCGTCGGCGGGATGTCGATCCCGTAGATCGCCTTGAGGAGCCGAGCAGCCTCGGGGTCGGTGACCCCGGCGAGGAACTGTCCATCGCCGCTGGGCTGCGAGGAGTTCCACAGGTCCTTCGCCCCAACGGGGACGACGACCTCGTTGACCAGGGGGGCGCCGAGGCGCGACACCTGGACCCAGTTGCCGCTACCGGTGACGGTCCCGTTGCCGTTGAGGACCCGGGTCGCCTGACGGTAGGACGTGGTCCACGTACCGATGACCGCGAAGTCGGCCGCCGGGTCGGTCGGAGCGACACCATTGTTGGTGAGCTTCGAGATCGGGATCTGCAGCGCGATCGAGAGGACGTTGTAGCCCGAGAGGTCGTCCTTGCCGCCGCCCTTATTACCGGGCGCGCCTGGACGGATCGTCAGGAGATCGAACGTCGCTCCGAGGTCCGCGTAGAAGGGGTCGTCACGCTGTCCGGCGAACGCCTTGATGCCGTCGGTGCAGGTGACCACCGACGACGCCGCGAGCGCCGCGTAGTTCGGGGTGGACTTCGGGCCGATGTTGTTCGGGGGAACGATCCCCGAGCAGATCTGGCTCGAGCTGCCGTTGCTGTAGGTGCGGCTGACGGTGAACGTCTGGTAGATGTTCAGATTCGGGTCGGTCAGCGAGTTCACCGGGCCGGTGTTGTACAGGAAGGTGTTCCCGCTGCGAACGACCGTGGTGAACCGGAAGTCGAACATCTGGTCGGGGATGGTGTCCCCGTTGTCGTCAACGTTGATCCGGTACAGCACGTCGTCGCCGAACCGGTAGAAGTTGGGGCCGCCGGCCGGCTCCTGGAACGGGTAGTAGTTCGCGATGAGGGTCGCAGTGGTCGGTGCGTCCGGGCTACGGAAGGCGTAGAAGTCCGTGGCGTCGGCCGCGGGGTCCTGGCTGATCATCGGCGCCTCACGGTGGCTGGAGGCTCCGATGAGCGGTGGCACGAGGGCTACTGCGAGAAGTGCTGCGGTCGCCACGACGGCTACCGCGCGAAAACGTCTGGTCGCTCGCCTGGTTGATCCTTTCCGCTCGGTGATTGGGTCCGGGTCGCAGGCTGCGCTGACGCGTCAACCGCTCTCTACGAACCCGGCCGGGGAACGGATTTCTCACGAGTGCCATGCGGATCAGACCCTCGAAATGGGCGCTGCGGTTCGCGCTTCACTCGACCAAGACCCAGGCACCAGGCGCGAAGTGGTCATGACGGGCACCCGCGATCGTGGCTAGCGCGCGACGCGCGAAAGGCCCGCCCACGGGTCGATCGCCGCGAGCCCGTTACATCCGAGGGTCAACGAGATCTCGCCGCAGTGATAGGCGTCGTGTGTAACGAGGCGCATCAGGACGGACTGGCGGGTGTGGATCTGGACCTGGGTCCCGCGCGTCCGCCTGGCCTCCTGACCAAGGGTCTCCGGCGTCCATGTCGCCAGGCAGCGCGCCACGATCCTCCACGACGACACCAGCGCCTCGACGACCTCACCGGCGGATCGCGGGTGCCCGATGTCGTCCTCCCAGCCAAATCCGGTCGGGTCGGTGAACGGCGTCGTCTCCGCGCCGGGCTCATTGAATACGTGGCAGAGCCAGTACACGCGCGCGCCGGCGAGATGCGACGCGCTCGCCCAGATCGGCCACGTCGGCGAGCCAACGGGAAGCGCGAGCTGTTCGGCCGAGAGCGGCGCAAGCGCCGCGACGAGAGCGTGGTTGAGGAGCTCCAACCCCTCGTAGAAGGGCGCGACGCCGGAGCCTTGCATCCGTGGAACGCTAGCAAACCACGTCGTCGCACATACTCGGTGGAGTGCCGAGCACCATCACCCGCCAGATCCTGCTCGCTGCGGCGGTCAGCTTCATCGCCGCGGTCCTCGTGCTCGCCGTCGCGGCGCCGCTCTTGGCCCAGGACCATGACCGGCAGGCCCTCGATGCGTGGCTGACGAGCGAGGCGAACCTTGCTGCCGACCTGGCTCGCGATGGTCTCCGGGCGCATGACCCGAACGTCCTCGATCCGCTGGCCCACCGCCTCGGCGCGAGCGCGGGCGTCCGGGTGACCCTCATCGCACCGGATGGCACCGTGCTCGGTGAGTCGGACGAGGACCGTCGAACGATGGAGAACCACGCCGGTCGTCCCGAGGTCGCAGCTGCGCTGGCTGGTGGCGTCGGCAATATCGTCCGTCACTCCGACACCCTCGGGCGAGACCTTCTCTACATCGCGGTGCCGGTCCGCGAGGGCGGAGCAGTCGTGGGCGTGGCCCGTACCGCGCTACCCCTCACAGCGCTCCAGTCCCTCGCTGCAAAGCTCGGCGCCCTCATCGTCGCCGTCGGCATCGCCGCGAGCGCGGTCGCGCTGCTCGCTCTCGTGATACTCGCGCGCGCGATCACCCGACCGATCCGCATGCTCACGTCCAAGGCAGAAGCGCTGGCCGGCGGCGCGGCTGCGGACTTCACGATCGACGGTCCCGAGGAGGTCGAGCGCCTCGGCGGTGCGCTCCGGCGGATGGCCGCGACGATCACCGGGGAGCGCGCGCTTGCCGAGGCGGAGCGCGACCGGCTGGCCGTCCTCATCGACGAGCTCACCGACGTCATCCTCATCGCCGACGCGGACGGCCGGATCGTGCTCGCGAACCGCTCGGCGACCCAGTCGCTCGGAGCGGCCGCCGCCCCCGGGCACCAGCTCATCGAGGCGGTCCGCGAGCACGAGGTCCTCGACGCGGTCGCTCGGGCGCGCATCGGCGCGGACGAGGTCACGCAGGTCGAGCGTTCCGACCCGCCGCGGTTCGCCCGCGCCATCGCGCGCCGCCTGGCCGATGGGCAGCTCCTGCTCGTGATCCAGGATCTGACGAACCTCCGGCGGCTTGAGACGGTGCGACGCGACTTCGTCGCGAACGTCTCGCACGAGCTGCGGACGCCGATCGCCTCGCTCAAGGCGATGACCGAGACGCTCGAAGACGGCGCCATCGACGATCCGACCGCCGCTCGCGACTTCGTCGGGCGGATGCACCAGGAGATCGACGCGCTCGCGCAGCTGGTGGAGGAGCTCCTGCTGCTCGGCGGGATCGAGTCGGGCCAGCTACCGCTCCGCGTCGAGCGCATCGGTCCCGCCGATCTCCTGGCGCGGGCCCGCGATCGCTTCGCCCCGCTCGCCGAGCGATCCCGCGTCCGACTCACGCTCGACCCGACCCCCGTGCTGCCCGACGTGCATGCCGACCCCGAGCGGATCGCCCAGGTCTTCGCCAACCTCATCCACAACGCGGTGCGCTACACCCCGGCGGGCGGCGAGATCCACCTTTCGGCGGACGTGACCGACGGCGCGATCGCGTTCTCGGTGCTGGACACCGGGCACGGGATCGCCGGCGAAGACCTCGCCCGCGTCTTCGAGCGCTTCTACAAGGGCGACCGCGCGCGCACGACCGGCGGCACCGGTCTCGGGCTGGCGATCGCCAAACACATCGTCCAGCAGCACGGCGGGGAGCTGCGGGCCGCGAGCGACGGGCCTGGTCGGGGCGCGACGTTCACGTTCACCTTGCCCGTCGCCTGACGCCGTCCCTCGCTAGGCTCGCGGGGTGAGCCGCATCCTTGTCATCGACGATGAGCCGAACCTGCGGCACACCGTCTCGTACGCGCTCAAGCAGGAGGGTTACGAGGTGGTCAGCGCCGGCGACGGCGAGGAGGGCCTCGGTCTCTTCGCGAGTGCGGCGCCGGACCTCGTGATCCTCGACGTCATGCTGCCAAAGCTCGACGGGTTCGAGGTCTGCCGCCGCATCCGCAAGAGCAGCCGGGTCCCGGTGCTCATGCTCACCGCGCGCGCGACCGAGCTCGACAAAGTGGTCGGCCTCGAGATCGGCGCGGACGATTACCTGGTGAAGCCGTTCTCGATGCGTGAGCTGGTCGCCCGCGTACGGGCGATGCTCCGGCGCAGCGCCCCGGTCCCTGACGTGACGACCCCCGCCCAGATCGAGCGCGGCGGGCTGCACATCGACACGACGAAGCACCGCGTCACGCGCGATGGGCAAGAGGTCGCACTCCGACCAAAGGAGTTCGATCTCCTCGTGGCGCTGGCTCGAAGCCCAGGCCAGGTCTTCAGCCGGGAGCAGCTGCTCAACTCGGTCTGGGGCCTCGATCACGCAGGCGACTCCCGGACCGTGGATACCCACGTCAAGAACCTGCGTGAGCAGCTCGGCGAGGACGCGGACGCTCCACGCTGGATCGAGACCCTGCGGGGCGTCGGGTACCGCTTCCGAGAGTGACGCGAGGCCAGGAGGCCGAGTTCAGCCGGCCGAACGGGCTCGCGCCGCCGCGAGCTTCTCCCGCTGCGCTGACTCTTTCGCACACCACGCGTAGAGCGCGTCGAGCATCCCGAATGCGGCCACGACGCGCACCTGGTCGTCCGGGTGCGCTTCGCTGTATCCCATGAGGACCGCTTTCACGCCTTCCGCCTGCGCCGGAAGCTCGGGGACCTCGTTCGCCTTGTCGGCACCGTGGATGATGCGCGCCATGTGATCCAGCGCCTCGTCCTTGATGCAGTACTTCAGCAGGATCGACTCGAACGAGCATCGGCCGTCGACATCTCCGAGCTCGGCGCCCGCCGTGTCGTACGGGGTCGCACCGGTCTCTTTCACGATCGCGTCGATCTCGTTCGGCGCGCCGAACACGAACGTCGCGTCGTGATCGACCCGGCGCTTGATGAGCCAGGCCGAGGCGAGCCGGTCGATCTTCGCGTCGGCGCGGGTGAGCCACCTCATGCGCGCCAGTATGCCCAACAACTGCGACGGAGGTGGGTGCCCACGCGATCGGGGTGGGACCCGGCGACTCGCCGCTAGGCGGAGTTCACCGTCCGTTCACCTGAAGTTCGCGGTCCGTTGCCCTCGCACGGTGACCATCGATCTCGAAGAGAAATGAATGGTGTGAGGGAAACGATGAGATCCCGGATGGTCGCCGTCCCGGCACTTGCGCTCGCGGTCCTGGTCTCCGCGTGCGGCGGGGGCAGCTCGGGTGGAACGGGCGGGAGCGCGAGCGGGTGCTTTCCCGTCACGGGTCCCTGCGCCAGCGAGGCCCAGTCCCTGAGCGGCGCGGGCGCGACGTTCCCCGCGGTCATCTACACGAAGTGGGTCGACGCCTACAACAAGGCGACCGGCGTCCAGGTCAACTACCAAGCCATCGGCTCTGGCGGCGGGATCAAGGGCATCTCCGAGAAGACCGTGGACTTCGCCGGGTCCGACAACCCGATGAGCGACCAGCAGCTCACCGACGCGAAGTCCCCGATCCTCCACATCCCGACGGTCATGGGCGCGGTCGTGCCGACGTACAACCTCACGGGCGTCGCGAGCCTCAAGCTCACGCCCGATGCCCTCGCCGGGATCTTCCTCGGTGACATCAAGAAGTGGAACGACCCGAAGATCGCCGCGGCCAACAGCGGCGTGAGCCTCCCCGACGCGTCGATCACGAGCGTGCACCGGTCGGATGGCTCGGGCACGAGCTTCGCGTTCACTGACTACCTCTCGAAGGTGAGCGCGACCTGGAAGAGCAAGGTCGGCGCGGGCCAGTCGGTCGAGTGGCCGGGCGGCATCGGTGCCAAAGGCAACGACGGCGTGGCCGGCTCGGTGAAGAGCACCCCGAACTCCATTGGGTACGTCGAGCTGATCTACGCGATCCAGCAGAAGCTGGGAACGGTCACGCTCCAGAACGCGAAGGGCGCGTACGTCGATGCGAATCTCGACAGCGTCAGCAAGGCCGCCGAGGGGATCACGCTCCCCGCCGACCTGCGCGTCTCCATCACGAACTCGGACAACGCCGCGGCCTGGCCGATCAGCACGTTCACCTACCTGCTCACCTACACCGAGGTCCCGGACAAGGGCAAGGCCCTCGCGATGGCCCGCTACTTCTGGTGGGGCACCCACGACGGCCAGCAGTACGCGAAGGATCTCGGGTACGCGCCGCTGCCCAAGGACGTGCAGGCCAAGGCCGAGGAGAAGATCCGCAGCATCACCTCCGGCGGCACGCCGGTCCTGCCGAAGTAGTGCAAGCGACCTCCCGCGCGGACCGCGCGTTCGCCGGCGGCGTGGCGGCACTTGCCCTCCTGGTGCCGCTCACGCTCGCCGGCATCACGCTGCTCATCGTCCTGGACTCCTGGCCGGCCCTCTCTCGGCTCGGGCTCTCGTTCGTCACGACCACCCGGTGGGACCCGGTGCACGAGGTCTTCGGTGCCGGGGCGTATCTCTTCGGCACGCTCGTGACGACGGCCATCGCGGTCCTGCTCGCCGCACCCGTCGCGGTGGGCGCGGCGATCTACCTCACGGAGTACGCACCGTTGCGGATCCGCACGCCCCTCGCATTCGTCATCGAGCTGCTCGCGTACATCCCGAGCATCGTCTACGGCCTCTGGGGCCTGTTCGTGCTCGTGCCTCTCTTCCGGGAATTCGTCGAGCCGACGCTCGCGACGTGGGTCGGACCGGTTCCGGTCGTCGGGGCGCTCTTTTCCGGCCAGATCGTCGGCGTCGATCTGCTGGTCGGCGGGGTGATCCTCGCGATCATGATCCTGCCATTGCTCCTTGCGGTATCGCGTGAGGTCCTGCTCGCCGTCCCGGGAAATCAACGTGAAGCGATGCTCGGCCTGGGGGCGACCCGCTGGGAGGCGGTCAGCCGGGCCGTCCTCCCCTACGCCCGCGTCGGGATCGTCGGTGCGATCGTGCTTGGTGTCGCTCGCGCCTTCGGTGAGACGATGGCGGTGACCCTCGTCGTCGGCAACAGCTCGACGGCGATCTCACCGTCCCTGTTCACACCCGGATACACCATGGCCTCTGCGATCGCGAACCAGTTCACCGAGGCCACGGGCGAGCTGTACTTCAGCGCGATCGTCGAGATCTCGCTGGTCCTCCTGGTGGTCGCGGTCGTGGTGAACGGCGCGGCGCGGCTGCTCATCCGCCGCATCGCCGGTAACCCGCAGGGCCTCGCGCTGTGACGACGCTCGCGTTGCCGATCGCACGGTCCCGGGTCACCGCGCGCCGGCGGGCGAAGGACCGGGTCATGGCGGGGCTGCTGCTGGCCGCGACGGTCGGCGCTGCGGCGTTGCTTCTGATCATCCTCGGGTTCGTGCTCATCCGCGGCTTGCCGGCCATCACGCCGGCGTTCTTCACCGAACGGACCCTCCCGCAAGGGGAGCCGGGAGGTGGCCTCGGACCGGCGTTGCTCGGGACGGTCGTGCTCTCGGCGATCGCGGCGGCGCTGGCGATCCCGATCGGTATCGCGAGCGCGATCTTCGTCGTCGAGTACGGCTCCGGTCGATTCGCTCCCGTCGTCCGCTTCGCGGCCGAGCTGATCGCCGGGTTGCCGTCGATCGTCGTGGGCGTATTCGTCTGGGCGTTCCTGGTCCGCGGTCTCATCGGCCACTACAGCGCACTCGCAGGCGGGCTCGCGCTCGCCGTGATCATGACCCCGATCATCGCCCGCACGGTCGAAGAGGTCCTGCGCCTGGTCCCCGGCTCCCTCCGGGAGGCGGCGCTCGCGCTCGGTGCGCCCCGCTGGCGCGTCATCATCCGGGTCGTGCTTCCGACCGCTCGCGCCGGGATCGTCACCGCGGCCATCTTGGCGATCGCCCGGGCAGCGGGTGAGACCGCACCACTGCTGCTGACAGCGCTCGGCAACCTCTTCTTCAGCACGGACCTGCTCCGTCCGATAGCCGCGCTGCCGCTGCAGATCTACCAGTACGCCGCCTCGCCGTACGACGATTGGCACACGAAGGCCTGGGGCGGGTCGCTCGTGCTCGTCGTCGTCATCGGCCTCCTGAGCGTCGCACTGCGGGTGGCCACGCGGAGCCGGGTCCGATGACCGTCACCGAGCGCGTCGCGCCCGCCGCACTTGCGTCGATCGTCTCCGTGACGCCGGCGGTTCGGATCGAGTCGCTCTCCGCCTGGTACGGGGCGGCGCAGGCGGTCGGCGACGTCAGTCTCGATATCGACGCCAAGACCGTCACCGCGATCATCGGGCCCTCAGGGTGCGGCAAATCGACGCTTCTCCGGTGCTTGAACCGCATGCACGAAGTCACGCCCGGAGCGCGCGTCGCGGGGCAGGTGTTCCTCGGCAACGAGGACATCTACTGGACGGGCATGGACGCGGTCGAGGTCCGCAGCCGGATCGGGATGGTCTTCCAGAAGCCCAACCCCTTCCCGATGATGAGCGTCTATGAGAACGTCGCCGCCGGTCCGCGGCTCCGCGGATGGAAGACGAGCCGGGCGGACCTGAACGACCTGGTGGAGCGGAACCTTCGCCGGGCGGCGCTGTGGGACGAGGTCAAGGACAAGCTCGGGCGCTCCGGCGCCGCGCTCTCGGGCGGCCAGCAGCAGCGCCTCTGCATCGCCCGGGCGCTCGCCACCGACCCCGCGGTCCTCCTGATGGACGAGCCGGCCTCGGCGCTGGATCCGATCGCCACGTACAAGATCGAGGAGCTGGTCCGGGAGCTCGCGGCGGAGGTGACGATCGTGATCGTGACCCACAACATGCAGCAGGCGTCGCGGGTGAGCGAGCGCACGGCCTTCATGCTCGCCGGCGAGGACGGCATCGGGCGCCTCGTCGAGCACGGTCGCACCGCAGACCTCTTCACCACGCCGCGCGACCCACGGACCGAGGCCTACATCACTGGGCGGTTCGGTTGATGTCCATGCCCGGACGGACCATCCATCAGCGGGCGGTCCTCGACCAGGGGATCGAGCAGCTGAAGGTCGATCTGCGGCGGATGGCGAGCCTGGTGGACCTGGCCATCGAGCGCAGCGTCGCCGCACTCGCCCGACTCGACGCCCCGAGCGCCCGAAAGGTCATCTCGGCGGACCGCGATATCAATGAGCTGCGCTTCGCGATCGAGGACGCCGCGGTCCGGCTCATCGCGATGCAGCAGCCGATCGCCGGCGACCTGCGCTTCATCGTCGCGGTCCTCATGGTCGTTGGCGAGCTGGAGCGGATGGGCGACTACTGCGTCGGCATCGGCAAGATCGTCCTCATGCACGAGCAGCGCCCCCTGCTCAAGCCGCTGGTGGACATCCCGCGGATGGCCGCGCTCGTACGCACCGGTCTCCGCCAGGCGGTGGACGCGCTGCTCACCAAGAACGCGCACCTGGCCGAGGCGATCGCCGCACAGGACGACGAGATCGACCGTCTCTACGATCAGATCTATCGCGAGCTGCTCACGTACATGCTCTCCGATCCCACGACGATGGACCGCGCGACGTGGCTGCTGTGGGTGGCGCACAACCTGGAGCGCATCGGCGATCGGATCCAGAACATCTGCGAGCGCGCGGTCTACGAGGCGACGGGCGTGATGCGGGAGTTCACGAACGCGGAGGACTCGCGCGACCCGTAAGCCGGCGCACTCCGCGTTCCCAGACACGCACACCGGTAGCCCGTACCGGATTCGAACCGGTGGTCTCTGCCTTGAGAGGGCAGTGTCCTGGGCCGCTAGACGAACGGGCCGGAGTGCGTCCATTCTAGGTCCGTGACGTCCGACGGGCACGTTGCGCCGGGCGTCCGGCGGATCGCGCTCCCCCTCCCCCTGGCGCTACGGAGCGTGAACGTCTATCTCATCGAGGGCGAACGCGGCTGGTCGATCGTCGACAGCGGGATGCACACGCCGGAGGCCGAGGCGGAGCTCCGTATCGGCCTGAGCGGCGCCGGCATCGCGATGACCGACCTGCGGACCGCATTCATCACCCACCTGCATCCCGATCATCTCGGGATGGCCGGCACCCTCCGGGACGCCGGGGCCGAGTTGCTCATGCATGGGCCCGAGATCGAGCGCGCGCACGAGGTCTGGGCCGCCGATCACCGGCAGATCAAAGCGACCTACGAGCTCTTCGAACGGCACGGCATGCCGCGCGACGTCGATGAGGGCATGCGGGCCGCGTGGGTCGAGATGGGCGACCGGGTCGATCCGTTCGAGCCGATCCGGCCGGTCGCGAACGGCGAGGTGCTCGACCTCGGCGGCCGCGCGCTGACCGTCGTGTGGACGCCGGGCCACACCGACCACCATGCGGTGCTGTTCGAGGAGTCGAGCGGCACCCTCCTCTCCGGCGATCATGTGCTGCCGCGGATCACCTCGAACGTCGGCGTCTATCCGGGCGGGCGACCAGATCCGCTCGGCGACTTCCTGAGCGCGCTCGAGCGGATGAAGACCCTCGGCGTGAGGCGCGTGCTCCCGGCGCACGGCGAGCCGTTCGACGACTGCAACGGCCGGGTCGACCAGATCCTGGCACACCATGCCGATCGCCTGGTCGAGACGATGAACGCCGTCGGAACCGGAGGGCGCACCGCCTACGAGATCTGCGGGACGCTCTTCCCGGTCCTGCGCTCACCGCACGAGGAGCGGTTCGCGTTGGCGGAGACGCTCGCCCATCTGGTGTACCTCGAGCTGCGTGGCCGGGTGCGTGAGAGCGACGCGCGACCCATCAGGTGGAGTGCGGTCTAGGGCGAAGTCCTATTGACACGACTCGAACGGTTGTTCATGTTCGCTCGATGCAGAGCCCGCGCGATCAGCGCCCCTACAACGTCCGCTACTACCAACGCAATCGACAGCAAGAGCGCGAGCGTGTCGCAAGGAGGCAGCGAGCAACACTCGAATTCCTGCGCGACCTTCGGCGGGTCCCCTGCAAGGACTGCGGCGGCACTTTCCAACCACACCAGATGGATTTCGACCACCGTGATCCTGCGACCAAGTCGTTCCAGGTCACGAAGCCACTGTTGGCGAAGCGGGAGCGCCTCATCGCGGAGATCGCGAAGTGCGACATCGTCTGCGCCAATTGCCATGCCATCCGCACGTATGGGCTGCAGGCCCAAAGAAAAGCCGAGCGCCGAACCAATGGCACGATAAGCATGACTCCTCGACGTGTTAGGCAATGGAGCACCGAAGCACAGCGGCGGGCTCTACTGCTTTCCCTCCGAGATCGGCCGTGCCTCGATTGCGGCAGACGTTTTCCGCCGTTCATCATGCAGTTCGACCATCGCGACCCGGCAACCAAGAAGTTTCTCGTGTGCGGGACGTGGCTGAGCTCCGTTGCCCGGATACTTGGGGAAGCGGCCAAGTGCGATATCGTCTGTCCGAACTGCCATCGCGAACGGACTCTTCGGCAGCGGCTCGCGGGTGTGCTGTAGTGGTAGCAGACGACTTTTCCAAAGTTGGCGTGCGGGTTCGATTCCCGCCACCCGCTCAGACATTGAATGACTGAACCCTTCGAGCTTGGCCTGTACAGCTTCGCCGAGGTGACGCCCGACCCGGTCACGGGGAAGACGATCACCGCGGCCGA
>JANLWM010000059.1:0-4020 GCA_031364525.1 Chloroflexota bacterium
CGCCGAGCACATCGTCCATCGACGCCAGGACCCCCGCTCGGGGACGCGGCGTGAACGTCCCCGGCGCGACGCTGACCTCACCCGACACCACCGGTCGGCCCTCGCGCTGCCACTGTTGGATCCCACCCTCCATCACGGCCATCGCGTCGTGCCCGTACCGGCGGAGAGCGAGCCACAGCCGGGCGGCGTGGTGCCCGCCCTCGGCGTCGTATCCGATCACGAACGTGTCATCGCCGATCCCGGACCGGGCCATCGTCGCGGCGAACTCCGCCGGCCCCTGGAGCATGAAGAGCGGATGGCCGGACGCGGGAGGGGGAGCGGAGAGATCACGGCTCCAGTCGATGTGGACCGCTCCGGGGAGGTGCCCCGCCAGGTAGGCGGCCCGAGCCTCGCCCTCGAACGTGAACCGGCAGTCGACGACCCGGACCGTGGGGTCGTCGAGCCGTTCGGCGACCTGTTCCGTGGACAAGAAGAGCTCAGGACGGGCGAACGGGCTCACCCTGACAATCTAGCGGTGCTTCGCGGCAACATCCGGCGCGGCCTCGCGCTCGTGCGCATCCGCACGCACCGCGCCCCTCCGCTCGCTCTGACCCTCTACGAGCGCGCGGGATGCCACCTGTGTGACGAGACCCATCGGGCGCTGCGGCGGATCGGGCTCGACCGGCCGCTTGCGATCGACCGCGTCGACATCGCATCGGATCCAGCGCTCGAGCTGCGCTACCTGGTGCGGATCCCGGTCGTGAGAGTGGGAGATCAGGAGCTCGACGCGGCCGGGCTTGCCGACCGGGAGGTCGCCGCCTGGATCGCGAGCGTCGAAGGTTGACCTGCGGCGCATGGGCTGCGCGAATGAAGCGCGATGCGGGCGGTGGTCTCGTCCCGCTCTGCCTGACCTGCTTCAGCCGGGCCATCGGACGAACAGGGAAGGGCCCGCGTGGGCGTCCCCGTCTCTCCTAGGCAGATCTTGTGTCCAAGCATGGACTGGGCATTGGATGTTCCGGACCTCAGTTAGTTCAGCGGGCGAAAGAACGCGCGGAGGAACACGAAGCTTCCAGCGAGCCCCGCAAGGATGCCCAGAAGCAGGCTCCCGGCGGCAGACCGCCAGGGCACTCCGATGCGGCAGACGGCGCCGAGCACGAGGCCCGCGGCGACGAGCACGAACCCACCGGCGAAGAATGGGACGAGCCCGTAACCGATCAACGCGCCAGCCGCAACGATCCCGATGAGCCGTCCGGTCATCTTCCGAAGTTTGAGGGGAGCTAGGCGTAGGCGTTTGACAGCCCCGAGCCCGCTCTGGCAGTATCACGTGCAATGAAGATTTCACCTCAACCAAGAGGAGGAACGGCCCTTTTGCAGGCCCCCTACGTCGATCCGCGCGATCTCGGTCCGAGATCGCCGCTCCATGAGTTCGTGCACGCGTACCTGCAGGAGCTCCAGGACAAGGGACGCGCTGAGCGCACGGTGATCCGCTATTGCGATTACCTCGCCGAGTTCATCGCGTTCTTCGGTCCGAAGGCGGCGCCGCGGGTCTCGGATATCGATATCCGCTCGATCAAGGCCTTCGGCAGCAGTCTGACCCGGCGCCAGCTCCGCGGTGGACCCCGTGCAGGCCGGGCGGCGCTCAGCGCGTCCTCGAAGAATCTCTACCTCATCGCACTACGGGGCCTCTTGAAGTTCGGCGTGCAGCTCGAGCTTCCGGTACCTGGGCCGGAGAAGGTCGATCTGGCCAAGGCGGTCGATCCGAATCCGGACGCCCGGCATCTGCAGGCGGAGCGGCTCAAGCGGCTCATCGAGAGCTTCGATACGGCCACCGAAGAAGGCATCCGCGGTCGTGCGCTCGTGGAGTTCCTCTGCGCGACCGGCTGCCGGATCAGCGAGGTCATCGGCCTGGACCGGAGGCAGATGGAGCTCGACAAGTCAGCGAAGACGCCGGAGAAAGACGGGATCCGCGTCGTCGACGAGGTCACCGTGTTCGGGAAGGGCAGCCGGTATCGGAAGGTCTTCCTCACCCCGCGCGCCCGCGAGTGGGTGCAGAAGTACCTGCAGACGCGCCGCGACACCGATCCCGCGCTCTTCATCACGGATCGGAAGAAGCCTGACGGCTACCGGATGTCGGTGTGGACCGCGCAACGCACGATCGCTGAGGCCGCGAAGCGCGCGGGTCTCATGGAGAACGTGTCGCCGCACTGGCTGCGCCACGCCGCTATCACGCTCTGGGCGACCGAGATGGGCCTTCCGGCCGCGCAGCGCCTCGCCGGGCACAAGAACGCCGCGACGACGAGCCGTTATCTGGGTGGTTCCGACGCGGAGCTCAAGGCGCTGTTCAAGCAGCGGATCGGCTAGCGGCGTCTACGCGACGGGCTGTGGCTCCGCGGCGTTGCTCATGTCGTCCACGATCTCCGAGTAGGTGCGTGGCTCGAGCTGGCGCGGCCGCAGACCGAGCTCGTAGGCGATCGCATCGATATCCGCAGCCGGCGTGAGCGCCTCGATCTCGCAGAACCAACCGGCGCCATCGAGATGATCGAGGGACACCTCGAACTCGCCCATCACGTAGACCTCGCGCAGCTTCACGAACTTCCGGATGCGGCGGAATCCGAGCTCCGCGATGAGCTCCTCGATCGGGCCGGACACCAGCACCGCGGTGATCTCCCGGCGGACCTTGTCGACACCCTGCATCTCACGCGGGCTCTTGTAGGTCAGCTCCTGGATGCCGCCCTCATCACGGAACCGCAGCCGCAGCCGGCGATCCTCGTCCTGCAGGTGCAGGCTCGGATGATCGAAGAAGACGTCGCCTTCTGCGCCGCCACGGACCCAGCGGCCCTCGCTCTCGAGGCGCTTCCGAAGGTCGGAGACGCCGAGGTCCGGTAGGCGGTACTTCCGCTCGCGCTCGATCACTCAGCCAAACTAGGTCGTACAGGCGGACTAGACAATCCACCGGATTGTGTAGACGCGGTGAACTACGCCGCCGGGGCGATCTCCTCGAGCGACCGGCCGCGGGTCTCCTCGCTCAGGAGGGCGACCGCGACCGCCGTCACCAGGAGCAGGGCCATGAACAGGCCGAAGACCGCCGATTGGCCGTAGGCCAGGGCGAGCGTCGGCACGATGAACGGACCGATGATCCCGCCGATCCGGCCGATGGCGGCGGCCGTGCCGGCGCCGGTCGCCCGGAGGGCGGTCGGGTAGAGCTCGGGCGACAGGGTGTAGACCACGCCCCAGGCGCCCAGGTTGAAGAACGACAGCATCGCGGCGTATGCGACGGCGTCGTTCAGGGTGCCGCTGTTCCCGAAAAGCAGTGCCGAGAACGCCGATCCGACCAGGTACGCGACCAGCGTCGGCCGCCGGCCAAGGCGCTCGACGAGCCAGGCCGCGCTGAAGTATCCGGGTACCTGCGCCAATGTCGAAATGAAGAAGTACAGGTTGCTCTGGCTCACGGTGAAGCCGCGCGCGACGAAGAGCGATGGCAGGAACGTGAACATCCCGTAGTAGGTCAGGGTGATGCCGAACCAGAGGACCCAGAGCATCACCGTCCGGCGGGCGTATCGCGGGCCGAACAGGGCACCCAGCCCGTTCATGCCGGTGGCCGCGGGACCGCTCGCCGCAGGGCGCGCCGGCGCGACGGGCCTGGCCACCGTGATGAGGGCTCCCCCACCTTCACGCTCGACGCGCCGGACCACCGCATCCGCCTCGGGGACCCGGCCATGCTCCGCGAGGTACCGCGGCGACTCCGGCAGGGCCCGTCGGAGGTACGCGACGTACAGCGCCGGCAGTGCCCCCACCAGGAACGCCGCCCGCCAGCCGTACGCGGGCAGCACGAGCAGCGCCACGACGCCGGCGAGGATCGTCCCGTAGGCCCAGAACGACTCAAGGAGCACGATGAACCGGCCGCGAGAGGTCCGCGGGGCGAACTCGGAGACCAGCGTCGAAACGACCGGCAGCTCCCCACCGAGACCGAGGCCGGTCACGATGCGCGCGGCGAGCAAGAGCTCGAACGACGGCGCCGCCGCCGACAGCAGGCTGCCGATC
>JANLWM010000222.1:0-5909 GCA_031364525.1 Chloroflexota bacterium
CGGCTGGTGTCGACGATGCCGCGGTTGTGGAGGTAGCGGTTGATGCGGGCCTGGTAGATGGCGGCGAGCGGGCCGAGGCCCATCGAGACGGTCGGGAACTCCCAGAAGTCCGGCATGAGCCGCGGGTGCGGATACGAGGACAGGCCTTGTCCGGGGATGACCTCGCGCCGGAAGTGGGCGAGCTGATCCTCGCTCAGGCGGCCCTCCAGGAACGCCCGGGCGTAGATGCCCGGTGACGCGTGACCCTGGAAGAAGACCTGGTCCCCGGGGTCGCCGTCGTCCTTGCCCCGGAAGAAGTGGTTGAAGCCGACCTCATAGAGGCTCGCCGCGGATGCGTAGGTGGCGAGGTGGCCACCGATGCCCGGGTAATCGTGGTTCGCGCGCAGGACCATCGCGGCGGCGTTCCAGCGGATCAGCCGCCGGATCCGGAGCTCCATCGCCTCGTCGCCCGGGAAATAGGGCTCCTGCTCCGGTGAGATCGTGTTGATGTACCGCGTCTGGGTCAGTGGAGGGATCCCGACCCGAAGCTGGCGGGCCCGCTTGAGCACCTTGTAGAGGACGAAGCGGGCGCGCTGCTCGCCACCGGCGCTGACGAGGGCGTCGAGCGAGTCCACCCACTCCTGCGTCTCCGCAGGGTCGGTGTCCGGCAGCTGATGCTTGAACTCGTCGAAGACGTCGTGGATCGGGTTGTTGTCCTGCACTGTCCCTCGTGCCAATGGTAAGCGTGAGACACTGCCCCCTCGATGGAGAATGATCCCCGCCGTCGCCGTTCCCGCGGAGGCCGCCGCCGTGGTGGCGGTGGTGCGAGCGGCGGTCCCGAGCGCAAGGGGCCGACGCGCACGCCCGCGGAGCCGAAGGCAACACCGCAGGCCAGAGGGCTGGTGCGGCGCGACCGGGCGCCACAGCAGCGCAAGCGCCCACCGCGCCCGCCCCGCAGCCCCGACGAGCTGCGTTCCGGTACGCCGTGCGTGATCGTGATGGACTGTCGAGACGGCGAACCGGATCGCACCGGAGCGGCCGCGGTGTTCGAGGGCTTCTTCGATCTCGAGACCGGTGACCCGCGTCGCGCGGGGTACGGCGTCCCGCGGCTACGGGTCGTGCGACCGGCGGTGGCCGAGCCACTGCCCGCCGAGCCGTCGACCGAGCCAGCGGCAAAGACGCTCCAGGTCCCGGAACGTCTCTGGGGCTTCGAGTGTTGGTGGCGACCGGACCCGGGCAATACCGGCATGACCGACACCGACCGCCTGGAGGTCGAGGAGAGCAAGAAGCTCCTCCGCGGCCTGATGCGCGACTCGCGACGCTCGACCCGGCCCGCCCTGCCGCGCTGAGTACCGCGCTGACACAACGAAGGTACTAGTCATTCCGCGTACGACGTGGTCATGCGCCATGACTAGGCCGCGCTCCCTCATCTAGCGACACTCCGGTCCATGAAGGCCAAGGGCAGAAGCGTGGGCGGATTCCGATTCTGGCAGAAGGTCCTCGCGGCGCTGCTCGTCGTCGGTGTCGTTCCGATCGCGCTCGTGAGCGTCGTGTCGATCCAGAAGACCCGCACGGACCTCACGGAGCTCGGCGTCACGAATATCCAGCAACGGTCCACATCGACAGCCGCGGCCCTCGATGCGTACCTGCAGAACCGGCTCGATGACATCGTCCTCGTGAGCCGGATCCCCGATGTCGCGCGCTACGCGGCGTCACTGGACCCGGCACTTCGTGATACCGCGCGCGACGCGCTGAAGGCCGCGGCCGCGCGGTCGGCCGAGTACGAATCCGTCGCGGTCGTCGATCTCGCGGGCAAGATCGCCGCGGCCTCCGTCCTGACCGATGAGGGCACCGACGTGAAGTTCCGTCAGTACTTCATCACCCCGAGCACGACCGGGCAGCCGTACATCAGCGACCCGAGCTACTCGGTCATCACGAACAAGCCGGCGCTCTTCTTCTCCGCACCGGTCAAGTCGGCGACCGGAGCGGTCGTGGCCGTCGTGCGCTCGCGACTGAACCTCACCGCGATCTGGTCCGTGGTCGAGGCCGACTCCAATTCGGTCGGGGCGGGTGCGCACAGCTTCCTGCTCGACGACTACGGCATCCGCCTCGCGGTCTCGGAAACGAAGGGCCATCGCGACCAGGCCGAGAGCCTGATCTACAAGCCGATCGCGCCGATCGCACCTGACGTCGCGACCAAGCTCGCGGCGGACAAGCGCTTTGGCACGCTCACGCCGGACAAGCTCGTTATCGATCCGTTGCCCACGCTGAAGTCCGCGCTCGATCCCCTCAAGGCCGGGTACACCCCGTTCGCGTATGGCGGCGGAGCGGCCGAACAGCGGGGCGTCGCGACGCGCCTGGGCGCCAAGCCGTGGGCCTACGTGCTCGCGGTCCCGCTCGCGACGTACACGAAGGCGGCCGACGACCCGACGTACAACGCCGCGAGCGTGCTCGCGAACGGACAGTTGCTGTCGTTCGTCGTGGGGATGTTCCTCACCCGGTCGCTCGTGAGGCCGCTGCGACAGCTGGTCGGCATCGCCACGAGCGTGTCGACCGGCGATGTTGACCTGCGCTCAGCGCACTTCGAGACGCGCCGGGGCGACGACATCACTCGGGAGGTCGCGTCCGCCTTCGACCGGCTCCTCAACGCGCTCCGGTTCTACGCGTTCGCTGACGAAACGGGCGACGAATGAACCCGCTCGGCGAGCAGGTCCTCGTGGTCGCGAAGGAGTACCTCGGGCCCGCCGCCCAGCAATTCCTCTCGAAGGAGCTACGGGCGCTCGAATGCACCGCTGACAGCATCACGCCGTGGCACCTTCCGGCGTTGTCAGAGCGTGCACGGACCGCCGCTCAGCGGATCATGGACCCCGATCGCGCCGGCGAGCTCGCCACGAAGCTCGCCGGACTTGCCCTATCGGCAGGCACGACGGCCGCTCCGATCGCCGTGCCGGTGAAGGACGGCGCGGCCCCGCGCCTCGCGCAGGATGCCGCGGGCAAGCTCTTCTCATCGGGCAAGCTCCGACAGGCCGAGGAGGCGTACCGCCAGCTGGCCCGCAAGCACGGCGACGTCGCGTCGTACCGCGGCCTCGCGCAGACCCAGGTCGCCCTCGAAGACGTCGGTGCCGCGGTCCTCACCCTCCGGGACGGCGCGGCGGTCTTCGCGCGCAGGGGCGCGCGGGCCGAAGCGATCGCGCTCCTGACCGACGCCGTGGGGATGGCTCCTGGCGATCTCGCGGCGCACCGCCGCCTGGCCGCAGCGCACGCCAACGCCGGTGATGCTGTGGCCGCATGCGCGGAGTACGAGCGCTTCGTCGACTACGCGCTCGCGGAGGGCGATAGCCGCAGGGCCTGGCTCGAGCTCACGTACGCCCGTGAGACGCTCGGCGACCTTCCGGGCCTGCTCCGCATCGTCGACCGCCTCATGCCCGGCGCGGCGCCCGCCGCACCGCGTGCCGCGGTACCGCAGCCCGCCGTTCCGCATCAGGCCCCGTTCCAGGTCAGCCCACCCCCTCCGCTGCCGCCAGAGATCCGGCGGCTCGTGCCGGCCGAGCCCGCGCCGCAGCTGATCGTCGCCGACGATCTTCCGCGGACGCGGCCGGTCGGTGCGTCGAGCGCGATGGTCATGGCCGATGCGCAGACGATGACGTCCGTCGACGCCATGGATGAGCCGCCGGTCGATCTGCTGGCGCGCATCGCGCCGCGCTCCAAGGCGGCACTGCGCACGGCGTCGCAGGCGACCTGGAAGGCGCGGCCGCCCGTCGATATCGAAGCAAGCCTCGCCGGTCTCACCGCCGGGGACTCGCCGGAGTCCGCTGCCGGAGTCGCCGCGATCCGGGCGACCATCCTCATCGCCGCACGGGACGGCCGCGCCACCGAGGCGGTGCTCGATGCAGCCCGCCGCCTGCTATCGCTGCATAAGCTGCAGGCGGCGTCGGACCTGCTGCTCGACTTCATCGCCGCCGGTTACACCGATCGCGAGGCCCAGCGGCTCCTGATCGAAGTTGACTGCGGGCTCGGCCGGCGGGATGTCGCGCGCGACAAGTGTCTGCTGCTGAGCACCGCGTATCGGTTGGACGGCCGGGTCGACACCGCCGACGATGTGGAGCGCCTCGCCGCGATCATCTAGCTCCTCGCGTAGCCCACCTGATGTGGGCCGACGTTGCGGTCCACGAACGGACGGAGCAGGAACGCGAGCACGAGGCCGGCGATGAATCCGCCGATGTGCGCCATGTAGGCGACACCGCCGCTCTGCGCGTTCACGCCGGTCGCCCCGAAACCGTTCACGAATTGGATGACCGCCCATAGGCCGATCATCAGGACGGCCGGGACGCTCGTGACGAAGTATCCGATCAGGACCCGTACCCGGTTGCGCGGGAAGAGCACGAGGTATGCGGCGAGGACGCCGGCGATCGCCCCCGACGCGCCGAGGCTCGGGAGGATCGAGTCGGGTCCCGAGTAGACCTGGGCGAGTGACGCGACGAGCCCGCACAGCAGGTAGAAGCCGAGGTACCGCAGGTGGCCGAGGGCCCGCTCGACGTTGTCGCCGAAGATGAAGAGGAACAGCATGTTGCCCCCGAGGTGGGTCCAGCCCCCGTGCATGAACATCGATGTGAGCAGCGTCAGCCAGATGGGGGAGGGCCCGCGCGTCTCGTCGACGAGCGCGACGCTGCCATCGGGGAGCGTGATCGGAAGCTGGCCCACGAGGTCGCGGCCGGTCGTGATCTCCGCCGGGACGGCGCTGAAGCCGTTCGTGAAGTCCGGGCTGACCAGCTGGTACAGGAAGACCGCCACGCTCATGGCGATCAGCAGGACGTTGACCACCGGGAAGCCCGGTGGCGCGTTGTCCTCATCGCCGATGGGGAGCACGGGGGCGAAGCATGCACCTTGCGTTCCAGCCCCGTAAAATCGAACTCTCCGGCGTCGTCGCCAAGTGGTAAGGCAAGGGTCTGCAAAACCCTCACCGCGGGTTCGATTCCCGCCGACGCCTCTGTAGGGATCTCGAGCGTTCTTCGCCCGATCGTCATGTCGACTGCGCGACGCCTTTGCGCGTCGGCGTTTTCTTCGGTACCTATTGGCTAGGTGGCCGAGCCGCCACTCTGCCACGGACTTGATCGCGCGTCAGGCTCCAAGCGACATAGAGCGGCTGGGACCTGCCGCTCGCCTAGTCATACACCGTCACCTCTCTTCGCTCGAGGTCGCTCGGCTGACGCGAAGCGCCAGCGCGTCGCGCCATAGGGTTCAGCGCCGGCCACCCCGATCACCACGTCGAACATGAACCGGTAGAGATCCCACGGCGGCGGTCCGGCGCTCGGGGCGCTGTATGGGGCGACGATCCGTCCATCCTTGACCTCCGCCGGCCAGCCTCCGTCGCGGAACTCCTTCACCACCGTCGTAAGAAGACCGACGTCCTCGACTTTCGAGACCTCGCCCCTGAGCACGAGGTCCATTCCCGTGAGTGCGACGGAGAGCGCGCACGCCGGGTTCCGCAGCAAGTTCCTGGTCTTGTGCGTCGCCGGACCGCTGACGATGTACATATCTCCGTCATGCCACCGGGCGCCCACACCGGCGGCGTGCGGCCGTCCGTCCGGGTCGGTCGTGGACAGGAAGAAAGTGGTGTTCGCGTCACCGGATGTCGCGAGCAGATTCCGCGCCCTGGTCCAAAGCAATGGCTCGTCCCCGTATCGGTCGAGGTTTGTCGTCTCGGAGGGTGCTCGCTCCGTCATCGGGACAGACTAGGGGTGCCGATCACTTCGCGAGCTTCGCTCGGACCGGCTCACGCGGGCCTGACTGGCCCGTGCGCCCCGCCCAGGAACACGTGCCACACGGAGAACTGCAAAACCCTCACCGCGGGTTCGATGCCTCCGACGCCTCGCGCTCTGTAGCCATCCCGCGAGGGCTAGGTCGTGATCGAGCCGGTCTCAAGCGCCTCA
>JANLWM010000236.1:0-4120 GCA_031364525.1 Chloroflexota bacterium
GGCCGACGCCTTGGTCCAAGAGCAGCGCGATGATCGCGGCAGCCGTCGCCGGCACGAAACCCGGACCGCCCTGCGCCACGGCGCCCGCGTTACGAGGATGCAGGCCATCGACATCCTTCGCGTGGTCGAGCCGAGCGATCATCCCCGCTGCATCGACATCGCTCGGCAGCGGGGTCGCAATGGTGATGCCGTGCGTCCGCGGATCGTCGTTCGCCCGAGCGACACGTGCCTGCAGATCGCCGATGTCGGCCGCTTCGTGCGCGCTGACGGAGACCGCAAGTCCCGCTCCGACCTCCGCGAGCCGCCGAACGAACATGACGCTCGGAGCGGGCGGATGCAGGGACAGAACGGCCAGCATCGGGGGATCTCCGCCTGCTGCCATGGCTTCTGCGCGGCTCCTGATCCCGGCTGCGAGGCGCTGCGCCAGGGGGCCACCGTCGAACGAACGCGCGCTCGTCACCTGCCCGTTCCTTGACTGCCCGAAGATGCGGGCTCCATAGTGAACGGCGCGCGCGCGCCAGGACCAGCGGCGCGCCGGAGGATCTGCGAATGGCGGCGCTCGAGCTTGCCCGCGAGTACTGCAAGCCCTGTAGTGGGATCACCAAGCCGCTGGGTCCCGCCGACATCGCGGAGCTGCTGCCGGGGATCTCGCCGGAGTGGCGCGTCGTGCGCGACGGCCGCGCCCTTGAGCGCGATCTCAAGCTCGATGACTTCATGGATGCGATGAGCTTCCTGAATGACGTCGCGGTCGCCTCCGAGGCGGAGGACCACCATCCCGACTTCGAGCTGACCGCCTGGAATCGCGTGAAGATCATCCAGCTGACCTACGTGATCGACGCTCTGTCGCGGAACGATTTCGTCATCGCGGCCAAGATCGACGAGCTCCTCGCAGCGCGTGCCGCAAAGCGCGCGGCCGTGGGCGCCACGCTGGACGCCAAGAAGGCGGTCGTCGAACGCTTCCATGCCGAGGTGCTCGCGGCGGGTCGCGTGGCAGCCCTCGACGACCTGCTGGGGGCGACGTTCGTCGAGCAGGCGCAAGGCGGAGGGGCGACGGGTGGGCGCGCGGAGCTTGAGCGTTCGCTGGCCGCGCACCGAGCAGCATTCCCTGACGTTCGCTACGAGCTGCACCATGTGGTCGGCGAGGATGATCGCATCGCGCTGCGCGCGAGCTGGAGTGGTGCGCATGAGGGTCCGTTCCTCGGGATCGCCCGGACCGGCAGGACCGTGACCGTGGGCGAGCACCACCTGTTCCGCGTCGTCGACGGGAAGATCGTTGAGCACTGGTCGGAATTCGATGGCGAGGGTCTCCTGCGTCAGCTGGGTCGCGAGTCTGCGGCGCCTCTGCTCACCGGCGCGACCCACTAGCGCTACCACGCGGCCGCGGTGCCGTCGCGACGTGGATCGGCGGCGCCGTCAAGGACCCCGTTCGCGCGGCGCATGACCAGCGCGCACGCCCCCACGGCGTGCGACCAGTTGCCGAGCGGCTCGATGACGTGACCCCGGCTGCGGAGTGCATCGAGGGTCGCGGCTCCGACGCGGTCCTCGGCTCCGATGAGCGTCGGTGGGCGCTCTTCTCCCCAGGGATCGGTGTGTGGGTGACGGCCGAGCGAGATGACCCGGGGCGCGCCGACCGCGTCCGCCGGGCTCGCACCGTGGTCGACGAGATTCACGAACACCTGCGGCAGGATCTGCATGATCGCGTTGCTGCCGGGTGTCGCGAGCGCGACCACCTCGCCCGAGGGGCCGAGCGCGAGGACCGGTGTGAGCGGACTCTCGATACGCCCACCCGCGAGGTAGGCGATCGGGCCGTTCGGGTCGGTCCACCAGGCGAAGTTGTTGATGACGACGCCGGTCGGCCCCAACGTACGTGCGCCACCGAAGAGCTGGCCGAGGCTTTGGGTCGATGCAACGAGGTTGCCGCGGGCGTCGGCGACGACGAACGCGGTGGTGAACGAGCGCGCGCTCGCGGTCCCGACACGGTCGCCCTCGCTCGGTGCGGCCGCGTCAAGGCGGATGCCTCGACGAAGCGCCTCGAGCGCAGCGTTGTCGGCGAGCGTCAGCCCTTCTGGTGTGCCGGAGCGCGTGAGGCGCTCGCGGCGGTCAGTGATCGCGGCCTTCGCGCATTCGAGCATCAGGTGCTCGTGCTCACCGCCGGCCGCGCCAACGGGAAAGGCGCTGAGGAGTCCCAAGGTAGTCAGGAGCTGCGGCCCTGAGGTCGGGGGCGGCGTCGTGAGCACCGTCCATCCGCGATAGTCGGTCGAGAGCGGCGTCTGCCAGCGCGGCTCGTACGTCGCGAGATCTTCGAGTGAGAGTGTCCCGCCCGCTGCGCGCGCGGACGCGACCATCGCGCGTGCGATCGCGCCCTGATAGAACGACACGCCGCCATCCGCCCCGATCGACCGATACGTGCGCGCGAGGTCCGGATCGCGGATGATGGCGCCTGCGGCAGGCGTCAGGCCGCCGGAAAAATAGCGCGCCGCCAGTGTGGTGTCGCCGACCAGACGCTCGCGCGAGCGGTTGGCCCAATCGGCATTGCGCGCGGTGAGCGGTACACCGCCCTCCGCGAGAGCGATCGGCTCTTCGAACAGCCGCTCGAGGGGCAACTGGCCGAAACGGGTGTGGGCCGCGATCCAGCCCGCGACCGCGCCGGGCACGAGGGCACCGGACACGCCGGTCATGAAGGCGTCGGCCGACCATCGGGCCGCGGCGCGTGGCAGGCGACCCATGAAGTCCAGCGAGTGCTGGCGTCCCGACGCGGCGTCGTGCACCAGCAGGTAGCCACAGCCGCCGGGTCCGCTCATCGCGGGCTCGACCACCGCGAGCGTGGCGGAGATGGTGATCGCTGCGTCGACCGCGGAGCCGCCGGCGCGAAGGATCGCGAGACCGGCGCCGGTCGCGAGGGCGTGCGAGGTGCTTGTCAGGCCCCGCAATCCCATGACCGCGACGGTACCCCCGGTGCGCGAATGACCGGGGTCGTAGATGTCCTCCGATGGCGGCGCTATCGGGTCGCGTCCCCGGCGCCAAGCTGGCTCATCAGCCCTTCCTTGTTCCACTGCGTCCACTCGCGGATGATCTTGCCGTCCTTCAGCTGGCTGAACAGGATGCCGGCGGTCCCCGAACGGCGGTTGGTCGCGCCGAGGTCGAGGAGCGCGCCTCGATGGGTGCTCTGGACCTTCCATCTGGTGACCACCCAGTCGCCCTCGGCGATCTGCTCCTCGATGGTGAAGTGCGCGTCCGGGAATGCGCCGTTGTAGGCCTGGATCATCTGGCGAACGCCGACAGGCCCCTTCGTGATCCAGAGATTGCCTGGATCGCTCAGGACATATTCGGCTGCGAAGAGCTCATCCGCGATCTCAGCGTTCTTGCGGTTCCACGCCTCGTCGAAGAAGCGGCGCAGGATCGCCTTGTTCCGTTCCGTCGACATCGTCCGTCCTCCCGGGTGCTACGCGCCGCCGATAAGGATCGTCTTGCGCTCCGTGTACGCGTCGATGGCCTCGACGCCGTACTCGCGTCCGAAGCCGCTCTGTTTGAAGCCGCCGAAGGGTGTCTGGCGGTGATTGACCATGTAGAGATTCACGCCGACGGAGCCCGCCCGAAGGTCCCTCGCGGCACGCAGCGCGGTCCGGAGGTCGCGCGTGTACACCCGCGCGGCCAGGCCGTAGATGCTGTCGTTGGCGATGCGGACCCCATCGTCGAGTGTGTCGAACGGGATGATCACGACGACCGGTCCAAAGATCTCCTCCTGGGCGATGCGCATCGCATTGGTCGCCCCGGCAAAGACGGTGGGCTCGAAGAAGTTGCCCTGCGCGAGCGGGCCTTCGCTCGCGCGGTTGCCGCCAACCAGCTTATGCGCGCCCTCGCCCTCGCCGACGCCAACGTACCCCGCGACCCGCTCGACCTGTTGCGCGGAGATGAGGGGGCCGATGTTGGTGTCGGCAAGCATCGGATCGCCGACGCGCAGCGCGCGGGTGCGCTCGGCGAATCGGGCGCTGAAGGCCTCGTGGACATCGCGCTGCACGATGAGGCGCGTCCCGGCGAAGCACACCTGGCCGGCGAGCCGGAATGCCGAGAGTGAGTCCGTGATCGCCTGGTCGAGGTCGGCGTCGGCGAAGATCAGGCT
>JANLWM010000256.1:0-2823 GCA_031364525.1 Chloroflexota bacterium
CGATGGACACGTTCGTCGATTCGTCCTGGTACATCTACCGCTACCCGGATCCGAAGGACGCGTCCTGCTTCATGAACCCGGCCGTGGGGCGGCACTGGCTGCCGGTGAGCCGCTACACCGGAGGGATCGAGCACGCGATCCTGCATCTGCTGTACGCGCGATTCGTCTGCAAGGTCCTCCGTGATCTCGGGTACCTGTGGTTCGACGAGCCGTTCCTGCACCTGCGCAACCAGGGAACGATCGTCTTCAAGAGCCGGAAGATGTCGAAGTCGCGGGGCAATGTCGTCGCGCCCGACGAGTACGTGGCGCGCTACGGGACCGACACGCTGCGCCTCTTCATGATGTTCATGGGTCCCTGGACCGAGGGCAATGACTGGGACGCCTCCGGCATCGAGGGTACGCGGCGATTCCTGAACCGGGTGTGGACGATCGGGCTCACCGAGCGGGTCGCGGCCGGGTCGCGCGACCCGGAGCTCGACCGGACCGTCCAGCGGACCATCCAAAAGGTCACCGAGGATCTCGAGGCGTACCACTTCAACACCGCCATCGCGGCGATGATGGAGCTCACGACGGCCGCGTTACACGTGGAAGGCCCGAGCCGCGATGCGGCGGTCGACGCGATCGTGCTCCTGCTCGCGCCGTTCGCGCCGCACATCTCCGAAGAGCTCTGGCAGCGTCGCGGCGGCCAGGGGTCCGTGCACGCGCAGTCGTGGCCGGCGTTCGACCCGGAAGGCGCGCGCCTGAGCACGGTCACGGTCGTGGTACAGGTGGATGGCAAGATGCGCGATCGCATCGAGCTTCCGGCCGGGGCGGGTGAGGCCGCGCTGAAGACGGCGGCGCTGGCGAGCGCGAAGGTCGGCCTGGCGATCGCCGGACGGCCCGTTGACCGGCTCATCGTGGTGCCCGATAGGCTGATCAACATCGTGACGAAGCGTTGACCCCGCCCGAGATCCGGCTGGCCGCCCTCTGCGACCACGCGGTCGTCGGGCAGGACGGCAAGGTCAGCATCCTCGGGGTGTTCCGGAACATCAGCGTCACCGGGCTTCCGGCGCAGCATCCCCGGATGTTCCTCGTCGCGATCCTCGGTCTGGACGCCGGGACGCACCAGGTCGTCGTGCGCCTGCGCAAGCCCGACGGCGGGCAGTCGATGCCCAACGCCCCGGAGCTCTCGGTCAACGCGATCGCGGGCCAGGACGTGAACGTGATCGTGGAGCTGAACAACCTGAGCTTCGGCACGTTCGGCACCCATCGCTTCGACCTCGAGATCGACGGCGAGACCGCAGGAGCGCTCCCGGTGTCGATCGTCCAGATGGCCCAACCCCAGACCGGGAAGCGCGCCAACTAGTACCGGCCTCGCGTCAATGGCCGGATCGGCCGATGGCGACCTGCCCGACCGACCGGCACCCTGGGCGTGCGTGAAACGCCGCCTCACCGGTCTTCTGCTCGTGCTCTGCGCGTTCTCCGCTCTGTGGGCGCTCGCCGCCCAGCTCGCCGGCGCGCACGACGACCGGCCCGAAGTGCAGCTCGCGGCCGAGCCGACCGCGCCACCACCACCACAGCTGATCGTGGTCGACGTCGTCGGCGCCATCGCCCACCCCGGCGTCGTGCGCCTCCCGGCCGGATCGCGGGTGCTGGACGCGCTCCTGGCCGCCGGTGGCATGACCGGCGACGCGGATCTGTTCGCCCTGAACAAGGCGGCGCCCCTGCGTGACGGGATGCGCATCTACGTCCCGCGGCCCGGCGAAGCCATCCCAGCCGGCAGCGTCGCAGGTCCGGGAGAGCTCCGGATCAACCTGAACGCGGCGACCGCTGCCGAGCTGGACGCGCTCCCAGGTGTCGGACCGGCGACCGCCGCGGCGATCGTGCGCTCGCGAGCATCCAAGCCCTTTGCGAGCGTCGATGAGCTGCAGACCCGCGGGCTGCTGTCGCCACGCGAGCTCGCGGCGCTCCGCGATCTCGTCAGCGTTCGGTGAGCCGCATCGCGCAGCTGCCGCTGCTGCCTGCGGCGTGCGTCGCCATCGGCCTCTCGCTCCTCGACAGCGTCGCGCCGCTTGCCGCGCTCGGTGCGGCCGCGATCCTCGCCATCGCGACGGGCGGCCTGGCCGCGCTCAGTGCCGAGCGCATGCGGCGGCTCGCGTGGATCGCCGCAACGGTCACCAGCATCGCCATCGCGGTGCGCATCGCGGTGCCGCCGGTCGCGGGACCCGATCTTGCGGCCTTCACCGAGCTGCGATCCCTGCTCGGCCAGCCACTCCGCCGGCTCGTTCCGGAGCCCGAGAGCGGGATCCTGCTCGGCATCGCCCTCGGCGATCGCTCGAGCGTCACCGCCGAGCTCGCGTACGCGTTCGCCCGCAGCGGCACGAGCCATCTGCTCGCGATCTCCGGCTTCAACATGACCCTCGTCGCGGCCGCCATGGGCTCCGTCCTGCGCGGCCACGCCGGCCCGCGGCTGCGGTCGGTCGCCATCGTCGCGGCGGTCGTCCTCTACAGCCTGCTCGTCGGGCCGGGCGCGAGCGTGATCCGGAGCGCGATCATGGCGGCCGCCACCGCCCTCGGGCTCGCACTGGGCCGGCGCGCGGCCGCGGCCAACGGCCTCTGCGCCGCCATCGCCGTGATGCTCGTGCTCGATCCGGCGACCCTGACCGACGCCGGATTCCTCCTGAGCGCCGGGGCCACCGGTGGGCTGCTCGCGTTCCAGGCGCCGATCGCCGCGCGGCTGCGGCGCCTTCCGGCCATCGCCGGCGAGGGCCTCGCGGCGACGCTCGCGGCGACCCATACGACGCACCCGATAAAAGCCCGGATCGTCGGCCGGCTGGCGAACAT
>JANLWM010000258.1:0-7197 GCA_031364525.1 Chloroflexota bacterium
GTCCGCCGCAATGACCATCGCCTGGTCGCTCGTCGCCGCCCGGGACGGGCGGCGACGGTCGGTTGCGACGATTGCGGTGCTCATGGCCGCCGGGGGGCTGCTCTTCGCGCTGACCGACAGCTTCGCGGTGCTCCTCACTGCCGCGTTCACCGGCACGATCAGCGCGACCAGCTCCGAGATCGGCGTGTTCCAGACGGTGGATCAGGCAATGCTGCCGCAGACCGCGCCGGATGACCGGCGGACGTGGCTCTTCTCCATCTACAACACGGTGGCGAGCTTTGCGAGCGCGCTCGGTGCGCTGTTCTCCGCATCGGTGGGTCTGTTCGCCGGCTTCGGCCTCGCGGGCGCCGATGCATACCGGCCGCTGTTCCTGCTGTATGCCGTGATCGGAGCGGCGAACCTCGCGATCTTCCTCGGGCTATCCGATCGGATCGAGGTAGCCCGGGTCGAAGGCGATCGCCGGTTCATCGGCATCCACCGCTCGGCCGGCACCGTGGCCAGGCTCTCGGCGCTGTTCGGCCTCGACGCCTTCGCCGGTGCCCTGGTGGTCCAGTCCCTCGTCGCGTACTGGTTCTATGTGCGCTGGGGTCTCGCCCCAGAGCAGCTCGCGGTGATCTTCTTCGCCGTGAACATGCTCTCCGGGCTCTCGCTCCTGGCGGCAGGCTGGCTCGCCGCGCGCATCGGGCTGTTGAACACGATGGTGTTCACCCACCTTCCCTCGATCGTGCTCCTGATCCTCGTGCCGTTCGCCCCGACGGCAGAGCTTGCCGTCGCTATATTCCTGTTGCGCATGAGCATCTCGCAGATGGATGTTCCGACGCGGCAGTCGTACACGATGGCGGTCGTCGACCTGGACGAGCGCACCGCGACCGCGGGCATCACGAACGTCGCCCGGTCCGCGGCGAGCACGATCTCGCCGCTCATCACCGGGCTGGCCTTCGCCTCCGGCGCGCTGGCCCTGCCATTCGTCGTCGCCGGCGGCCTGAAGGTCGCGTACGACGGCCTCGTCTACATGACGTTCCGAAACGTGCGGCCGGCCGAAGAGGCTGCTCGACATGCCGCGCGGCGTCGCGGCTAGCCGGGCGACCGTGGGACCGACCGCCTGGCACGGACGCTGCAACCGACCGACCGCGTGAGGGACCGGGATCCGCGCGGTCGACGTAGGCGCACGCTCGCCGCAGTGCTGTTCGCCAGCGCGCCGGTCGTGATCGCGTTGGCCCTCGCGCTCTCTTCGACGAACGGCGCCGCACGGGACGATGTCATCGCATCGCGCGCGACGCTTGCGCGCGCCGCGGCGGCCGCGGCTGACAACTACGTGGAGCGAAGCATCGCCCAGCTGTCGACGATCTCGACCCGGCCGGTGATCCGGACGCCCGGGACCTCCGAGCAGGTCACCGCGGAGCTCGCGCCGATCATCAAGGCCGACCCAAACTGGGCGACCTTCGGCCTCTCGGACGCCGACGGCTGGAATATCTCCTCGTTCACCTCAGCACCCCATTCGGTGAATATCAGCGACCGGGACTACTTCCAGGGGGCGCTCCGGACCGGAAAGCCAGCCATCGGATCGGTGATCGTCGCACGATCTCTCGGTGTGAAGACCATCATCATCGCGCTCCCGGTCACCTTCGCCGACGGTCGCAGAGGCGTCTTCAGCGGTGCGCTGTCGCTCGCGCAGATCGGCATGCAGCTCGGGGAGGTGATCGCCGGGAGCGGGACGACCATCACGCTGTTCGACGACCATGGCACCGCGTTCGTCGGACCGGGCGTCGCCCAGGACGAGGTCGGGGACGTGAGCGGCGAGCCGACGCTCGCCCGGATCCGCACCGGCGGCTCCGGTGCGGAGATCCGCACGACGAGTGGCGTGGAGGAGCTCGTCGGCTACGCGAATGCGCCCACGCCGCATTGGGGCGTCCTCTTGCGGCAGCCCACCGCGGTCGCGTTCGGCCCAAGCGACTCGCAGCTTCGCACGTCGATCGTCGTGGGACTGCTCGCGGTGCTCGCCGCCGGCAGCCTGGCGTTGCTGCTCGGCGGCCGCCTCGCGCGAGAGAGCGAGCGCCTCGATGCGGAGCGTCGGCGACTCGCCGACGTGTTCGACCACCTGCCTGCCAGGATGGCGCTTCTCCGCGGACCGGATCTCCGCTACGAGCTCATCAATCCCGCGAGCCTGCAGGGGACCGGCACGACCGCCGACCTGCTGGTCGGACGATCGTTCGCGGAGGTGTCGCCGGACCCGCGATTCGTGGAGCTGCTCGGCGAGGTCTACAAGAGCGGCGTTCCCCGCGTGACGTCCGAAGCGCCGGTCACGATCCCGAACGCCGACGGCACGCAACGGATCAGCTACTTCAACTCGGCGATCGTCCCTTTACGTGACGCGAACGGCGCTGTGGATGCGCTCGTGTATCACGCCGTAGATGTCACGGAGCAGGTCGTCGCGCGGACCCTGGTGGAGCGTGCGCGCGGCGAGGCGACCGCCGCGCTGGATCGGGCGGAGAGCGCAGCCCGGGTCCGCGAAGAGTTCCTGTCGATCGCGACCCACGAGCTGCGCACTCCGGTCACGAGCATCAGCGGGTACGCCCAGCTCGCGCTGAAAGCGCTGACCACGGGCCGGACCGAACGGCTCCAGCCGGCCCTGGAGACGGTCGTGCGCCAGTCGGAGCGGCTCGCCATCCTCATCACCCAGCTGCTCGACGCGTCCCGCATCTCGGGCGGCAGCCTCGCCATCGAGCCGGAGCCGACCGATCTGTCGGTCCTGGTCACCCGCGCCGTCGACGCGGCCCGGATCCGGAGTGACGCGCACCACTGGGTGGCGGACGTCCCGCCTGACCTGCGGGCATCCGTCGATCCGGTCCGCACCGAGCAGGTGCTCACGAATCTGTTCGACAACGCCATCCGCTACAGCCCCGATGGCGGGACCATCAACGTGCGGCTCGCGGTCGACGGTCCGATGTTGACGATCAGCGTGTCCGACGAGGGGCTCGGCATACCGCCGGAGCGCGTGGAGCACGTGTTCGACCGGTTCTACCGCGGCCACGCGGAGCAGGGCCTTGGCGGGCTCGGCCTGGGCCTCTTCATCGCTCGCGAGATCGTCGAGCGGCACGGCGGCATGATCGACGTGGGCTCGACCCTCGGACGCGGGACGACGTTCACGGTCCGGATGCCGGTCACGTCGCTGGTCGCCGACCGGGAGCCGGTCCGACCGCCCAGCCCGGTCCGCGCATCACGCGCACATCGCGAAGGCCTCGTCCTCGTCATCGATGACGACCCCGACATCCTGCACCTCGTCCGCGATGTCCTGCGCGAGGCCGGATGGACCGTGATGGTCGCGGAGAATGGCGCGGCCGGGCTCGCGCACGCAGCTGATGTGCGGCCGCGGCTCATCCTGTTGGACAAGCTCATGCCGGTCATGGATGGAACGACGTTCGCGTCCGAGTACCGCCGGCGGCCCGACGCCGCGCCGATCGTTGCCCTGTGTGCGGCCCGCGACGCTGCCACGTGGGCGGAGAGCATCGGCGCGGTCGGCTACCTCGCGAAGCCCTTTGATGTCGAGCACCTGATCGCGATCGTCGAGCAGCACATCGAGAAGGCCGCTCGCGACTAGGCCCAAAGCTCCGCGAGCAGCGTCATCACCTGATCCGGCGCCTCGATGTTCGGCGAGTGCCCCACCCCATCCAGCACCACGAGCCGCGCACCCAGCGCGGCCGCGGCGCGCGCAGCATTCGGGCCACCGGTGAGCGGATCGAGGGCGCCGGCGATGACGAGCTTCGGCGCCGGGATCGCACCCAGGCGGTCGCCGGGCTTCCAGGCGAGCAGCGCGTCGAGGTTGCGGAGAGCCGCCTCGATCCGCTGCCCGTGGCCTTCGCGCATGAGCCGCCGCCAGAGCTCGTCGTCAGGCGCCGTCGGCGCCAGCGGCTTGAGCGCCGTCGCGAAGAGCGCGGCGTCTTGTTTGATGGCGATCTGGCCGGCCGGCACGTTGAAGGCCGCGGGCATGCCATCGACCCACGCTGGCGCGATCGCCGCGAGCGAGCGGATCCGGTCTGGCGCATCGAGCGCGGCCTGCATCGCGATCGCGGTGCCGAGCGAGTGCCCGACCAGATGGAAGCGCTCGGCCGCGGTCGCGGTCGCGAATGCGAGGAGGTCGGCTGCGAGCGACTCGATGGCGTAGGTGCTGTCGGGACCGGTGGTCTGCCCGCGGCCACGGACGTCGTAGGCGAGGCCGCGGTATCCGGCCGGGAGTCGTTGCAGGAGCGGCTCCCACCACGACGAAGTGCCCCAGTTCCCGTGTACGAAGACCACCGGTGTGCCTGCCCGATCTCCCGACTCGAGGTAGTGGACCTCGAGGTCTGCGGCATGAAGCATCGGCATCACTCCACCTCCGCAAAGAATGCGAGCACCCGAGCCGAGAACGTCTCCGGGTCCTCGAGGGCGACGGCGTGGCCGCCGCCGGCCAGCACCTCCAGGCGGGCGTCGGGCAAGCGGCGCACGAGGTCCGCGGCCAGCCAGTGGGGCGTGAGCACATCCTCATCGCCGACCAGGACGAGCGCGGCTGCGCTCACCTGTGACAGGACCGCGCGCGCGTCGTGATCCATCGCCCCTTTGATCAGGTTGATCGCCGCCTCGGTCGGCATGAGCAGCGCCCGATCGCGGAACTTCATCACCCGTTCGAGATTGGCGTCGAGGAACCGGGCGCTCCAGACCCACGGCATCGACACGTCGAACCGCAACGCCGCGCTGCCGGTCTCCATCGCGGTGGCCCAGGAGCGGAGCTTCGCCTGTTGCAGGGGATCGGCATGCGCGAAGACGCCGGAGACCACGAAGGCCCGGACGAGATCCGGCCGCTCCGCCGCGAGATAGAGCAGGGCGGTCCCGCCGTTCGATAGCCCGACGAACAACGCGCGATCCACGCCGACGGCGGCGCAGAGCGCCGCGAGGTCGGCTGCATGGAGCCGCGGCGTGTATGGCTCGTTCGGCTTGCTCGACCGGCCCTGACCGCGGCAGTCGTACACCAGACACCGGTACCGCCCCGTGAAGTTCGGGAGGTGCGGCGCCCAGCTCGAGATATCGGTGAGCAGTCCGTTCACGAACACCACGACGGGTGCGTCCGCAGGCCCGTGCCACTCGTGATACAGGTCGACGCCATTCACGGCGACGAGCGGCACGCTAGGTCCCGAGGACCAGGCCGCCGTCCACGGACAGGACGATGCCGTTGACGAAGGCCGCCTCGTCCGAGGCCAGGTACAGGTACGCGAGCGCCACGTCTCTCGGCTCGCCCATACGGCGGACCGGAGTGTGTTCGACCATCGCGGCGAGGACCTTCTCGGGCATCTCGCGGACCATCTCGGTCCCGATGAAGCCGGGGGCGACGGCGTTCACGGTGATGCCCTTCGGGCCGAGCTCGCGGGCCCACACCTTGGTCATCCCGATGACCGCGGCCTTCGTCGCGACGTAGTTCGTCTGGCCGAAGTTCCCGTAGATACCAACGACGGACGACGCGTTCAGGATCCGGCCGCTTCCGCGGGCGATCATGTGGGGCGCGACGGCCTGCGTGCAGTTGAAGACGCCCTTCAGATTGACGTTCAGGACCGCGTCGAAGTTCTCCCCCGTCATCTTCACGAGCTGCGCATCGCGCAGGATGCCCGCGTTGTTCACGAGGATGTCGATGCGACCGTGGGCCGCGATCGCTGCGGCGACGGCAGCGGCGACCTCGGTCGGCTCGATCACATCGACCGTCGCGTCCGCAGCACCGCCGATATCCCACGTGATCACCGTTGCACCGGCCTCGCGGAACCGGGCTGCCGTCTCGGCGCCTATGCCCCGTGCACCGCCGGTCACGATCGCGACCTTGCCATCGAGCCGGAACATCGCTCCTCCTCCCGGCATCGCGCTCACGCGCGACCCAGATACGCGGCCTGTACGTGCGGGTCCGCGAGCAGCGCCGCACCGGTGCCCTCCAACACGACGGTGCCGAGCTCGATGACGTAGGCGCGCTGCGCAAGGCGCAGGCTGAGCGGCACGTTCTGCTCGACGAGCAGGATGGTCGTACCGAGAGCGTGGATCTCGCGAAGCGCACGGAAGACGGCCTGCACGATGACCGGAGCGAGTCCGGCCGACGGTTCGTCGATCAGCAGTAACCGCGGGCGGGCCATGAGCGCCCGGGCGATCGCGACCTGCTGCTGTTCGCCACCGCTCATCGTGCCGGCGCGCTGGGTGAGGCGTTCCCCGACACGTGGGAACAGGGCCACCGCGCGCGCGAGCGACTCCTCGCGGGCGGCCCAGGCCTCGGGCCGGGCCATCGCGCCGAGCTCGAGGTTCTCGCGCACGCTCATGTCAGGGAACAGCTGCCGCCCTTCGGCGACCTGGGCGATCCCCACTTTGGAGACCGCCTCGGGCGACGCGCCGGTCAGCTCGACACCGTCGAACCGGATCGAACCGCTGGAGGGGCGCACGATGCCGGTGATCGCGCGAAGCAGCGTGGTCTTCCCCGCGGCGTTGGCCCCGACGAGGGCGACAGCCTCGCCTTCATCGACCCGCAAGGACAGGTCGCGTACGACAGCGACGCCGCCGTAGCCGGCCGACAGCCCGGAGATCTCGAGCAGGCTCACGAGGCCGCCTCCTCCTCGATCCCGAGGTACGCCGCGATGACCGCCGGGTCACGCGACACCGTCGCGTAATCTCCTTCGGCGAGCTTCTTCCCATAGTCCATGACGATCACGTGATCGGAGAGCTCGCGCACCGTGCTCATCACGTGCTCGATCAGCAGGAGAGTGATCCCCTGAGCGCGGATCCGGCCCAGGAGCGCGACCGCGTCACGTTCCTCGGTCGGGGTCAGCCCTTCCATCAGCTCGTCGAGCAGCAGCAGCCGCGGGCCGGTGGCCAGCGCGCGGGCGAGCTCGAGCCGCTTCCGGTCCGCGATCGTGAGGGCCGAGACGGGCGACGACAAACGACCGCCGAGACCGACCAGATCGCACAGCTGCTCGGCGTGGGTCCGCGCGGCAGCGAGGCCGCGCTTCTGGCCGCCGAAGAGCGCGCCGACCATGACATTCCCGCGCACATCGAGATCGTGGAACGGCTGGACGAGCTGGAACGTGCGGCCGACGCCCGCGCGGGTGCGCACGTGCGACGGCGCGCGCGTGAGGTCGCGGCCGTTGATGCTGATCGTGCCTGCGTGTGGACGCAGCAGGCCGGAGACGAGATTGAACA
>JANLWM010000264.1:0-2397 GCA_031364525.1 Chloroflexota bacterium
GATGACCTGACCCAGGGACGCAAGCACGTCTACGTCGGCGGGCCGCTCGGCGCGGCGCGGCTCGTCTGGGAGCGCGGCGACTACGTGCGGCTCCTGGACGCGTTCGGCACCGTCATCGATGAGGTCATCGTGTGGCCGGCGGAGCCGGTCGCTTCGCTCCCCCCGATCAGCGGGGCCCCGACCCCCTCTAGCGCGCCGGCCGGTACTCCTTCGTCTGGAGCGCGAGCTTCCGGATAACGTCCTCGAGCACGGTCACCCCGATGCCCGGGCCGGTGGGCACCTTCATCGTCCCGTCGCTCTCCACTGTGAACGGTTCGCCGATGATCTCGGTCTCGAAGTAGCGCTCGGACGCGCTCACATCACCTGGCAGGCTGAAGTTGGGAAGCGACGCCAGGTGCACGTTGTGGGCGCGGCCGATCCCGAACTCCAGCATGCCGCCACACCACACCGGGATGTCGTGCTCGGCACAGACGTCGTGGACGCGCTTCGCGACGGTGTGCCCGCCGACGCGGCCCGGTTTGATGTTGATGATCCTCGTCGCACCGATCTCGATCGCCTTCCGGGCGTCGTCGGCCGTGTGGATCGACTCATCGAGGCAGATCGGGGTCGCGATCTCGCGCTGCAGGGTCGCGTGATCGACGATGTCGTCGTAGCCGAGCGGCTGCTCGACCATCATCGGGTGATACGCATCGATCCGCGTGAACAACGCGAGATCCGCAAGGCTGTAGGCCGAGTTCGCGTCGAGCATGAACGCGAGATCGGGGTACCGGTTCCGGACAGCCTCCGCCACGTGGCCATCTGCGCCAGGCTTGATCTTCAGCTTCACCCGCTGATATCCGCTCTGAAGCTCCCGGTCGATCGTTTCGAAGAGCGCCTCGATGGACGGGTGGATGCCGATCGCCACACCGCACAGGATGCGTTCACGCGTACCCCCAAGGAGCTTCGAGAGCGGCAGGGCCTGCTGCTTTGCCGCGAGGTCCCAGATCGCCATCTCGATCGTCGCCTTGGCCATCCGGTGCTCGCGGACCCAGCCCATCCGCGCCTCCGTGTCCGATGGTCCGGCGAGCTCCGTCGAAAGCAGGAGCGGGATGAGCACCTCGTCGAGCGCGTACCAGACCGTCTTCGGGGTCTCCCCCGAGTACCACGGTTGCTCGGGCGCGACGCTCTCGCCCCAGCCGACCGCGCCACCGCTCTCGACGCGCGCGAGCACGTGCGTCTGGTGGGTCTCGCGCGAGCCGCTCGTTTCGTACGCCCGCTTCAGCGGCAGGCGCACGACGAACAGCTCGACCCGATCTATCTTCATTCGGACCCCTTTGAATGGGGCTCGCCCGGGGCCGGCGAAGCCGGGCCCGGGCGTACGCGCTGTGATTCCGGTTGCGGCACCAGCAAGTACGCACCCCTCCCGTCCTTGCTCCGCAGGAACTCAACGGCAGCGTAGCCCTGCGCGAAGGCGCCCTCGAACGCGGCGCGCGCCGCGATGCGCCACTCGAGCGCGAGAGACGCGTCGCCCCGCTTGATGCGCTGGAAGTCCGGCGGGATCTCGACGAGCAGGTGAGACTCGCCGCCCGGTGGCTCGGCGAGCGCCGGGCGGTCGCCGTCGGCCCGCAGCAGCGACCGGATCTCCTCGCGCTCGGCATCTTCGAGCGCGGGTGGGCCGTCCTCGCCGCGGAGGCGCTTGTAGGTCCGATCCATCCCGATCGGCCACTCCACGTAGAACCGGTCCGAGGGGAGTCCGCCGTTGAGCTTGTCCGGCATGGCCCCATAGAAGTCGCGGTGATACTCCCGCGCGTACGTGCCGAGCTTGCCGAAGTTGAATCGCGCGTTCAGCGCCTCGAGCGGGTCCATCGTCCAGGCCATGATCTCGATGCCCTGATCAAGGCAGTGATCGCGCTGCGCCTCCTTGAGCGCGAGCGCGAGGCCCGAACCCCGGTGCTCCGGACGGACCGCGAGCATGTGCGAGTGGTGACGGAAGTGGTAGTCGTAGATGCCCAGGAAACCGAAGACGAAGCCTGCGGGCCGTTCGTCACCGTCGACGTAGCCGATCGCGACAAAGCCGCCGTTGTGCGCGCTCGCGAGGAGCAGTTGCGGCGGCACGATGACGTCTCCGCCCCACGTCTCCTGCTGGATCGGGACGGTCAGCGCGCAGGCGGCGATATCGGTCGCGACCTCGACCCGGAATGGCACGGTTCCCCAGTATCGGGCCATCCGGTCCAGCGCCATCCGGCGCTGGGCTATGCTGCCGCCCCATGGCCGACAACAACATCGATTTCCTGAAGCGCGTGGCGCTCTTCGAAGACCTCGACCGCAAGTCGCTCGAGGCGATCGCGAACGCGGCCGTCGAGCAGAGCTACAGCGCGGGCCAGGAGATCGTTCGCCAGGGCGACACTGGCGTCGGCG